>JBDLUR010000243.1:0-6307 GCA_039805205.1 Bacteroidota bacterium | reverse complement strand
GAAGTGAAAATTCAAAAAGATTTTCAAGGAAAAGATAGAATAGTCAGCGGAACCAGACCTGGTGCATCCTTATAACTTTTATTGTTTCTCTACTGATAAAACAGTTCTTGCACCCAGCTCTTTTGCAATACGCATAACTGCTACAACTTCATCTATTGCAACGGTTTTGTCGGCATTTATCACAATAGTTGGCACTTCGGTTTTCTCTTTTGAAATTACAGGCGCTAAAGCATTTTTAAGCGAGTCAAGTGGTACTGGGGTTGTACCAATGTAGAATTGTTTATTTGCGTCAATTGAAACCACAACATTTTGTTTCGCTTTAGTATCACCACTAGATTTAGGCTGGGAAAGTTTAATGACATTAGGATTGGCAAGTGTGGAAACAATAAGGAAGAACATAAGTAGAATGAATAATATATCATTCAAAGCCTCTGTAAAGACTTCCGTTTCTCCTCTATTCGCTTTTCTAATCTGCATCTTCTTTATTTAGCGGGCTCTTGAATGATATCTAGAAAATCGGCAGCAGCTACCTCCATTTTGTTGGCTGTCTTGTCAATTTGTGTATGTAAAAAACTGTACCCTAAAAACGACAAGAGACCAATAACAAGTCCAGTTATAGATGTTACCAACTTCACATATAAACCACCAGCAATTGTATTCAAAACAAATTCACCAGTTGTATTGATGTCAAAAAACAATTGCATTAGACCTGCGAGTGTTCCCACAAAACCAAAAATCGGAGCCGCCCTAGATATTACACTAAGTACACTCAAATTGCGTTCTAGATTATACATTTCCAAACGTGCAACATTCTCCATACTTCGTTCTATAGCATCAATAGGTTTTCCTATTCGCTGAATACCTTTATCAATGATTCTTGCTACGGGATTATCCGTATTCTTAGTCATTGCACGCGCCGCCAATTCATTACCATTTAGAATATGGTCGCGAATGATACGCATGAAATTATCGTCGAGCTTACCAGCCTTTTTTATGGCAATATATCTTTCAAAGAAAAAGAATACAGCAAGAATTAATAATAGTCCCAATGGAATCATCAGCGCACCACCCGACTGCAGTATATCCCACAACTGCATTGGTTTGGAGGCCTGTGCTGTAACGGCTTGTTGCACTTCTGTTCCAGCGGGTATTTGCAGAAAATGAATTGACATGGTTTCTATTTTTTGTCTTTAATGACGACTGTCACTGATAAATCTCTATGAAGATGCAACTTTATTTATTAAAGAGTTGATAAAGTTATTAGGCTTCAGTCCAGTTTTGCAATAATCGAAGCAGTACACGCACTGATTTCTCCATATCCTGTACAGAGACATACTCATGTTTGGAATGAAGGGCCATCTCACCTGTAAATAAATTGGGACAAGGCAAACCCATAAATGACAACCTTGATCCATCTGTGCCCCCTCTCACTGGTATGGATATAGGCTTAATCCCCTCTTGTTCAATCGCTGTAATGGCATGCTTGATGACTGCAGGATGGTACTGCAACACTTCCCCCATATTTCTATATTGCTCTGTCACCTTAAACTCATAGGTTGCTTTAGGATAGGCTAACATGATGTTATCCATAATGCCTTTCAAAGTTGCTTGGTATTCAGAAAGTCGCTCTGTCTTGAAATCCCTAATAATTAATTTCACTGCAGCTTTTTCAGCTCCTCCTTTGATATCAGTCGGATGAACAAATCCTTCAAGCCCTTCTGTTACCTCAGGTGCCAAATGCTCTTTTGGTAGAGCAGCCAAAAACTCTCCAATAATTTTTAAAGCATTCACCATCTTTCCCTTTGCAGATCCTGGATGCGCAATCACACCATGAACAATGATTTCAACACCATTTGCAGAAAATGTTTCATGCTCAAAAGATCCAAGTTCACCACCATCTAAAGTATAACCAAAATCTGCGCCTAACTTTTCTAGATTTACATAGTCTACCCCTCGTCCTACTTCTTCATCTGGGGTAAACAATATTTTTACTGGCCCATGTACTATGGTTTTATTTTGCATCAATTGAGATGCAACCTCCATGATAATTGCTATGCCAGCTTTGTCATCTGCACCTAATAATGTCAACCCACTTGCTGTAACAATATCATCACCTATTTTTTCTAGTAAATAAGGATGCTCAGAAGTAGTAATCACCTGGTTTTGATCATCAGGCAGAATAATATCTTGTCCGCTATAATCATAATGTACAATTGGCTTCACATGCGCTCCTGAACAATCAGGAGCAGTATCCATGTGTGAACACAAGCAAATAACTGGGACAGTCTTATTAACGGTAGAAGGGATTGTGGCATAGACATAGCCATAGTCATCCATATGGGCATCATCAATACCCATTTCCTTTAACTGAAAAGCCAACAACCGTCCAAGGTTCTTTTGCTTTTCGGTGGAAGGAAAGGTTGTACTCTCGGGATCACTTTGTGTGTCAATTTGAACATAATTCAAAAAACGATCTAATAGCTGATTCATAACTATGTAGTGAAAAAAATTAAATACAATTAACTCAATCGAAATCCTCTTAAGAAATCCTCAACCTGCATTCTTTTTTTCCCTTCCAGCTGAAGTTCTTTGATATAGATCCAACCATCAGAACTGGTAAAACGCAGATAAGTTTTTCCGTCTGTTTCAACCTGACCAGGAATGCTACCATGAGTAACTATTTCATAGGTCGCTTTGAAGACCTTAAGCATCTTGCCGTTCAACTGTGTGAATGCTGTTGGATAGGGTGATAGTCCACGAATTAAATTATACACATCTTCTGATTTCTTGTCCCAATCTATTTTACAAGTTTCAGTGTGCAGCTTTGGTGCTTCTGGAACATGCCCTTCCAACTGATGGATTACCTGCTCTTGAGGTATCGGCAATAAATTTCCGGAACAATAACCAGTTAAAGTTTCAAAAACCAAATCTGCACCAGCAACCATCATCTCATCATGTAATTCGCCAGCTGTTTCATCCTCTTTAATCTCAATTGGCTTGCGCATGAGAATATCTCCCGTGTCAATTGAATGTTGTAATTTGAAAGTTGTTATTCCCGTTTCTTTTTCGCCATTAATTATGGCCCAATTGATAGGTGCAGCACCTCTGTATTTAGGCAACAAAGAAGCATGAAGATTGATGGTACCTAATGATGGCATGTTCCATACAACTTCAGGCAACATTCGAAAAGCAACGACAACTTGAATATCTGCAGCAAATGATTTTAATTCAGCTAAAAATTCAGGATCCTTGAGTTTCACTGGTTGTAATACAGGGAGTTGATGAAGCAGTGCAAATTGCTTAACTGCACTCTGACTCAATTGCATGCCTCTTCCAGCAGGTTTATCAGGCGCTGTAACGACAGCAACTACCTGGCAATTTTCTTTTACCAATTTTTCCAGTATTGCTACGGCAAAAGCCGGGGTTCCCATGAACACTATTCTACAATCCTTGACCGTTTTCATGCTGCAAAGAAACTAATAAAGCAGGTATTTCTTTCTAATCGACATAAATGCTTCTAATCCTGGTTTCCAAGATGCTCTAATTGAAGCTGCAGAGGCACCACTTTTTATCTGTTGCATCAGCGTTGCATTGCCTGCAAGCTTGTTGAAAAAAGATGCATCAGCATCACCAGATTTTGGAAGGATGAAAAACTTTTCTTTATCCGGAAATAAACGATAGGCCTCAATGAGGTACTCAATATGCAAACGCCCATTTACTTTATCGTAGGCCTCTTGATCAGAACTGTTCAAATTCCAGCCATAACATACTTGATCTTTCAATTTCGGTTGCATGGCACCTGGCATGGCAGTCGGCTTGAATGAATACATGTTATTGGGTAATGCAGGATGACCAAAAACTAAAAATGGAGTAGTTGTTCCTCTACCCTCACTGAATACCGTTCCTTCAAAAAAACAAATTGAAGGATACCAATAAATGGATGCATTATTGGGAAGATTAGGAGATGGCTTAACAGGCAATATATACATTGATTTGCGTGTGTATGCACTACACGAAATGACAGTAAACGAAGAAGGATCCTTGGCACTCAGCTGCGTATAAGCTTGCATTGCAGCAGGACTCAACCATTTTTCACCAACCAACATTTTAGCATACTCACCAATTGTCATTCCATATACAACCGGGACAGGTTGCATACCTACAAAAGATCGGTATTGGGTCTCTAAAACTGGACCGTCTACATAATGAATGTTAGGGTTGGGTCTATCCAGTATGATCAGCTTTTTATTATTAATGAAAGCCGACTCCATATAGCCTTCCAATGAAGAAATAAAGGTGTAAAACCTCACTCCTACATCTTGAATATCAAATAGCATAATATCAACATCCAAAACATCCTCTACAGCAGGCTTTGTTTTTTGTCCGTATAAAGAAACTACTTTAATTCCTGTTTTTGGGTCAATATAGTTAGCCACTTTAGCACCTGCATCAGCCTCTCCCCTGAAGCCATGTTCCGGTCCGAATATTACACTTATTTGCACTTTATTTTCGATCAGCACATCCACCAAATGCTTATCACCTACTCTTGAAGTTTGATTGGCGAAAACTGCTACTTTTTTCCCTTTTAATAATGGCAAGTAGGCTGATAACCTTTCTGCACCAGGAACTACTTGCTGAGCTATCCCATTCACGACTAAAAAACAAAGGAGTACGTTAAAAACAAGCCTTTTTTGCATGGTTTTAGAACATTATGAATTAAAAATAAAAGAATAAACCTAGATTCGCCCTTCGTTTCATTTTAATTTTCACATTTTTAAACAAAAAATTATGCAAGTAAAAAAGGGCGATGTAATTCGTGTTCATTATACCGGAACCCTTCTTGATGGATCTCAATTCGATAGCTCAGTTGGTCGCTCTCCTTTAGAATTCACGGTTGGAGCAGGACAAATGATTGCTGGCTTCGATGCTGGTGTGCTTGGAATGACTATCGGAGAAAAAAAGACAATTCAAATTGACCCAGATAATGGATATGGTCAGAAAGACCCAAGTGCTATCATTGAATTTCCAACTTCTAATGTTCCTGAAGGTATGCAAGTTGAAGTAGGCATGAAACTCAATCTTCAAAATCAATACGGACAACCTGTACCTGTTGAAGTTATTGAAGTGAAAGAAGAGGTTATCATCATGGATGCAAATCACTTCTTAGCAGGTAAAGACTTGGTTTTCGAAGTAGAATTGGTTGAGATAGTAGGCTAATTACTGTTTTGTAATCACATAACACCACCGCAATAACTTTCCTTTAAAATCAAAAGGAATTGTTGCGGTGGTTATATTTTCTACCCTTCCTTTAATCAATGCTTCATTCATTTCGAATTTCCTGGCATTGGTGCTGAAATACAAGATCCCATTAGGTGCTAATTTTTCAATGCATTGGTTAATAAGATCAACATGCATTTCTTGTATATCAAATACATCCTTCATCATTTTACTGTTGCTAAAGGTGGGCGGATCTAGTACAATCAAATCATAATAGCTCGCTTCGCATTTATTCAACCACTGCAAAACATCAGCTTTTACATAGACATACTGATCTCCTTTAAAGCCGTTCAGTTCCATGTTTTTCTTGGCCCATTCCAAGTAAGTATTAGACAAATCGACAGATACCACCTCTACTGCGCCACCATGTGCGGCATAGACAGAAAAGGAGCCAGTATAACAGAATAAATTCAACACCCGCTTATCCTTGCTCTGCTGAGCAATTTTGGCTCTGGTAAGTCGGTGATCAATAAATAGACCTGTATCTAAAAAATCAGTCAGATTGACAAGAAACCTCAAACCACCTTCTTGTACTTCGATAAAAGCCTGTCGATTATCTATTTTTTGGTATTGATCTTGCCGACTCTCTTTACGTTTTCTTTCTTTGATATGTATTTGAGACAGGTCTTTCCCAAGCACATGTTGAATAACTTCTAGACTATCATTGAACCACCTCTCGTACTCCTCTTCAGTAAGCCGATGGCTACTCCTATATTCAGTTACCAATACTTCCTCCCCATAAATATCAATAATCAAAGGGAATTCAGGCAGATCCCTATCGTACAAACGATAACAATTAACGCCCTGTTGCTTAGCTTGTTTACTAAGTATCCGCAACACTTTTTTAAGGCGGTTATCAAACATGATAAGTTTCGCATCAGACATATCGGCAAGTTAAAGTTTTATTGGTCGTCATACATAGACAAAGAAGATTAACTAATTTTACAAAAATTGCTGATAATGAAAATAAGTTTACTGTTAAGCGGACTTTTATTGTGTTTTGTATCAACCATTGCACAACCTAATTCCT
>JBDLUR010000242.1:0-5885 GCA_039805205.1 Bacteroidota bacterium | reverse complement strand
TTTTTTTGAGCATCTCCCACATTTCTGGAATTCGCTTGATCCAAACCAATTCTCTTTTTTTAGCAACAGCTTCTTCAGCAGGATAGCCAAAATAAACTTTTCCTCCTGCTAAACTAGAAGGCACTCCAGTTTGTGCCATCACCACTGCATTCGCACCAATGGTAAGTGTTTTACTTACGCCAACTTGCCCCCATAGTATCACACCATCTTCAATTACTGTTGCACCACCAATACCTACCTGCGCAGCAAACAAACAATTTTTTCCAACTACAACATCATGACCAACATGTACCATGTTGTCCATTTTTGTTCCTTCACCAATGATGGTATCATGGGTTACTCCGCGGTCGATTGTACATCCTGCTCCAATCTCAACATGGTTTTGGAGAATCACCCGACCACAACTTTTCATTTTTTTATACCAAACGGATCTGTCTTTTTTTGAGTTGTAATAGAATGCATCTGACCCGATAGTTGTTCCTGCTTGTATAACTACATCATCACCAATTATACAATGAGACAAGATGGTAACATTAGGATGTATGATGCAGTTGTTGCCAATCACAACATCTTCACCAATGTATACATTGGGGGCAATCATGGTGCCTTCTCCAATGCTAACCGAGGCATGTATCATACTTGTTTGTTGATGAAAAGGACGGAAGTGCGAAACAATTTTTTGGTAAGCCTCAAAGGGCTCATCAACAATGAGCAAAGCCTTGTGTGGTGGGCATTCTGTGCTTTGGTTGATGATGATAAACGTGGCAGCAGAATCAATACATTTCTTGTAATATTTTGGATGATCCACAAATACTAAATCTCCTTCTTCTACTTTGTGTATTTCATTTATGCCAAGACAGGTACCACTAGTATTGCCTTCTATTTTTGCATTGATTAATTCAGCAATCCATGATACTGAAACAGGAGAAGGAAATTTCATTTTTGTTGATTTGATACAAAGATACTGCTATGTGTTCTTAGTATTTTGCGCGTTTCATTTTTAGAAACCGAAAGTGGTAATTCACAAATGTGTTTGAAATTGTGAATAAAATAGTTCGCCAAATATTTTACGTTGATAAAATATATTTATAATATTGTGTAGGGAATTTATTCCCGGTACTTATTAACCCATCTATATATCAGCGTCCGGTTTCAACCGGACGCTGTTTTTTTATACTTACATTGCATTAAATTTCATTTATGTTAAGATCAATGACAGGCTACGGAAGGTCTGAACGCACAATAAACGAAAAGAATTTTATCATAGAAATTCGTTCGCTAAATGGAAAACAGTTTGAGCTTTTGCTTAAAATGCCAGTGCAAATAAAGCCATACGAGTTTGAAGTTAGGAGCCTACTTGCTGAAAAACTAATCAGAGGAAGTGTAGAATGTACTGTGACTATTAAGCAAAACGGAGCTACAAAGCCATCATCAATCAATCTTGATCTTGCTGCATCTTATTTCAAACAATTAAAAAGTTTAGCGGATCAGCTAGATGCTGACGATAGTCAGTTGTTGTCTTCTATACTCAGACTTCCTGAAGTTGTTGCAACATCAAACGATGTGCTCACTGAACAAGAGTGGGATGTTTTTAAAGAAGCACTTCAAGACGCCATGACCATGATCAATAAGCATCGAATGGATGAAGGTGCAGTTTTGGAAAAGGAATTACTGAACAGGATTGCCAATATTGAAAAGAGTCAGCAACAGGTAATTGCTTTGGATCCGGGTAGGAAAGTAAAAATCCGTGAGTCTATTTTAAAGTTACTCGACGAACAAGTGGGTAAGGATAATGTAGATATGAATCGATTTGAGCAGGAACTCATTTATTATATAGAAAAAATTGACCTGACTGAAGAACAGGTTAGGTTGACCAATCATTGTAATTATTTCAAGACTTTATTGCAGGAACAAGAAATTGCGAAGGGCAGAAAATTGTCTTTCCTCCTTCAAGAAATTGGTAGAGAAATCAATACTACAGGTTCAAAGGCCTATGATGCTACCATTCAAAAAGCCGTAGTAGAAATGAAAGATGAACTTGAAAAAGCAAAAGAACAGGTTCTGAATATTCTTTAATCAACCTCTTTTCCTTCCATAACCAAATGATGCCTAACTTTGCGTTATGCGCGTCAGATCAATTCAGGTCATTCTTTTACTGTTTTTATTGGCCGGTTGCAGTGAAACAGGACTTTACGAAAAAGTCTATTTCATGAAAGGCAATGCGTGGTCGACTCAAGAACAACCGTCATTTGAATTCGAGTTAAAAGATACTTCTGCCAAATACCAGTTGTATTTTTTAATTAGACATGCTGATGCGTACGAGTACAATAATGTTTGGATTAGCCTTAAAAGTCAACTTCCCGGCGATAGCATCATCCGTAAAGAGCGATTTGATATCCCTTTAGCAGATCAAAACAAATGGCTTGGATCTGGTATGGATGATATTTTTGATCATCGTGTTTTATTATATAGAGAGCCAGTCAAGTTTAGTAAAACAGGGCTCTATAAGGTTGACATCGGACACGAAATGCGTGTAGAACCCCTTGAACATGTATTTAATGTAGGACTTCGAATTGAAAAAGTCAATTAAGATGAAGAGTCTATTCGATCGTATACCGTTGAAAATGATCATTTATGTATACTGGTTGTTATTACTTTATCTAATTGCCGCCCTAGGATGGTGGTATTATGAACTCGATCAACAAAACGACCAAATGCTGGCGTATCAGCAAGAGCAAATTCAGAAAGGGTATGGCGGGGATATGACATTGGTAGAGGTTAAAGATGCCCATGATAGAAATGCCAAACAATTTATAGGCGAGGGAATGACCTTTCTCATATTTACCGTGTTCGGTGCGATTTTTGTTTATGGGGCAGTAAGGCGACAAATAAGGTATCACCTTCAGCAGAAAAATTTCATGCTTGCCGTTACCCACGAATTAAAAACACCTATAGCAGTTACCAAGCTTAGCTTAGAAACCATGAAAAGGCATCAACTCAGTGAAGAAAAGCAACAGAAGTTATTGGGGGATGCCATCAATGAGACAGAGCGATTGGATATGCTTTGTAATAATATTTTGTTGAGTTCACAGATGGAATCAGGCGGGTACCAATCCAATAAGCAAGCGTTCAATTGTTCCAATATGACCCATCTCGCTGTTGGATCATTTGCCAAAAGATATCCCAACAGAAAATTTGATGTTGATATTCCAGATGAAGTGTATGCATTTGGTGAAGAGTTTTTAATCCGACTAGTAGTGAACAATTTGATTGAAAATGCTATTAAATATACCCCAGCCGCGATGCCGATAAGGGTCACGTTGGCTGAGGAAGACCAACAGATTATCATTTCTGTTGCCGACTTGGGTAACGGCATTGCAGATAAAGACAAATCAAAGGTTTTTGAAAAGTTCTACAGGTTAGAAGATGAACAGATTAGAAAAACAAAGGGTACAGGATTAGGATTGTACCTCAGTTCAAAAATCATACAAGATCATAAAGGTGAACTTTCTGTGACAGATAATCTTCCTAATGGCTGTAATTTCAAGATTGTATTACCAAAACATGAATCTTAATGGAAGCATCTAAAGCAGCAGTCTTAATAGTGGAAGACGAAGAAAACTTACAGGAAGCACTTAAGCTCAATCTCGAATTAGAGGGGTATGATATTACCTGTGCTGAAAATGGTGCAGTAGCACTCAAGAAAGTAGATGAGGGGTATTTCGACCTGATTATTCTTGATGTAATGCTACCAGAAATTGATGGCTTTGATGTTTGTGAAACTATCCGGTTAAGAAATATTGATACACCCATTTTAATGCTCAGTGCAAGATCAGGTAGTTCAGATAGGGTAACTGGATTAAAGCGTGGTGCAGATGATTATCTGACCAAGCCTTTTAATTTAGAAGAGCTGTTGCTGAGAATTGAAAAACTCATTGATAAAAACCGCAAACTTCAAGTTAATTCAAACATAGGTGATCAATACGATTTTGGAGCTAACAGAATTGATTTTAAGGCACAAATAGCCTCCAATTCTAAAGGGGAGCAAATAAGCTTGAGTAAAAAGGAAGTCATGTTGCTTAAGCTACTCATTGAATACAAAAACGAAGTTGTTTCAAGAGAGAAGATTCTTCAAGCTGTTTGGGGGTACCAAGTGTTTCCAACAACACGCACGATAGATAATTTCATCTTGAGTTTCAGAAAATATTTCGAACTCGATCCCCGTGAACCCAAACATTTTCATTCGGTAAGAGGGGTGGGTTATAAATTCAGCGAAGAATAAACTAGATATCTCCTAACTGAGGTCTCATGATGATTTCTTCCACACATGCTTGATCAGAAAGCTTGCAAGAGGTGAGTACCATTTGTGCCACATCTTCAGGTTTCATAAATCTAGTTGGTGGCAAACCTGATTGTTCCCAAGATGGGGTATAGGTAGCACCAGGATGAATCATACTCACTTTAATATTGTGGGGCTTCATTTCTTCTCTCAAATTTTTAGTGTAGCCCGCAAGCGCCCATTTACTTATGCTATAGGCTCCTCCATTATCGTATGCTTTTAATGCGGCGATAGAACACATGTTGAATATATGTCCCTTTTTTCGTTCCATCATTCCAGGCAACAAAGCACGTGTTAAATGATAGGCAGAAAAAAGATTGAGGTCCATCACTTTTGCCAATTGTCCTTCTGGTTCATTGTAGGTGCTACCTGGCTCATAAGTGCCTGCATTATTGATTAAAATGTCAATATGATTACTTGCGGATAACACCTGTTCTGCAAATTTTTTTACTTCTGCTTCTATTGATAAATCAAAATTGAAACTGGTGATTTCCACTTTATAATCTGCCATCAATTTGGATTGCCAGGCTTGCAACTTATCCATGTTTCTTGAGCAGAGAAACAGATCATGACCATCTTTTGCAAAATGCTCTGCCATGCATTTTCCTAGTCCTTGTGACGCCCCAGTAATGACTACTTTCATGATCTATTTTTTTTCGAAGTTAAGAACTCTTCCTTGCTTAGCTTTGCAAAGCATGAAACAACATAAATACGATCAGCTTTTTTTTGATTTAGATCATACAATTTGGGATTTTGACAGCAATTCTGAGGCTACTTTATTGGATTTATTTCATGAGCTGAAGTTGAATGAGAAGGCTACTGCTGATTTTCATCATTTTCATACCACTTACCATCACCATAATGAGATTTATTGGGATCGATTCAGAAAAGGATTTATCAATAGGGAAGAATTGAGGTGGAAGAGGATGTGGCGGACTTTAGTCGACTATAAAATTACCGATGAAGCCTTGGCGAAGGAAATGAGTGAGCGCTATCTGGAGATTTTGCCGACTAAAACAAACCTTTTCCCTCATTGTATAGAAGTGCTAACCTACTTACAAGAGAAAGGCTATCCAATGCATTTGATTACTAATGGTTTTGAAAAAACACAACACCAAAAAATCAAAAACAGTGGGATTGATCATTTTTTCAAACACATGATCACTTCTGAACAAGCTGGAATCATGAAACCTCATGCAGCTATTTTTGAATATGCACTAGGTTTAACCCAATCCAAAGCTGATCAATGTGTGATGATAGGCGACACATTAGAAGTAGATATACTCGGGGCTAAAAATATGGGGATGGATACCATCTATTTTAATCCTGCTAAACCGCATGATAATAAAGTAGTACCTACTTATGTTATTGAAAATCTAGCTGTGTTAAAAGATATATTGTAGTTAAGAAAAGGTTGCTAAAACCGAAACACCGTTTTTAACTTGGTCGCCAATTTTTACATTCACTTTTGTACCGAGGGGTAAAAGTAAATCAACCCTGCTGCCAAACTTGATAAAACCAAGTTCAGTATTTTGTTCTACCTGTT
>JBDLUR010000241.1:0-3223 GCA_039805205.1 Bacteroidota bacterium | reverse complement strand
AACGCAGATTTGTAAGACTAAATATATCATTTAATCTTCATCGATTGTCTTCGATACTCTTCAATTTTTTGTAAATTGCTAGTCACAAAATTCAGATATGAAAATCTTACAAAAACTGCCTTTTATTTTACTGGCTGCTACTGTTGTTTTGGCATTTACGCAAGTTGATGAAGTTGGTGTTGCTTCCACAAGTACAGATGATCCTAGGAAAATTTATACAGAAAAATGCGCTTCTTGTCACGGTGAAAAAGTTGAAGCATTTGTCGACCGTAAATGGAAGCATGGCAATACAAAACAAGAAATTGTTGCAAGTATTACCAATGGTTATGCAGATTTTGGCATGCCATCATGGGGCGATATCATTTCTCAGAAGGATGTTAACGACTTAGCAGATTTGATAGTTACCAGCTTGAAGCATGTGCAGCAGTATGATTTTGCAAAGGAGAAAAAGAATACCAGTGGTCCAGCTGTTTTCAAAACTGCTGCAATGACCGTTACGCTAGATACAATTGCTACTGAATTGAGCAGCCCATGGGGTTTTGAGCAGATGCCTGATGGTAGTTTTTTAATTGCTGACAGAATTGGCGTATTGTATCATGTAGATGATAAGCGCAATAAGAAAGTAATTACAGGTACGCCAGAAGTTGTGGCAGAGGGACAAGGAGGTTTATTGGATATTACTTTGCATCCAAAATTTGCAGAGAATGGCTGGATCTATTTGTCGTATTCTAAGGGCAAGACCATTGATGGTAAAAAATTAGCTACAACTGCAGTAGTGAGAGGTAAAATAAAAGGAGATGCGTTTGTTGAGCAGCAGGAAGTATTTGAAGGTTTGCCATACGGACCAGCACGTCACCATTATGGTTCAAGATTGGTATTTGGTAAAACCGGACATCTTTTCATTTCAATGGGAGATAGAGGACAAGAAAAAGTATATCCTCAGAACCTAGAAACTGCGCCAGGCAAGATTCACAGGGTAAATGATGATGGCGGCATTCCAAAAGACAATCCATTTGTTGGAAAAGGGAAAGCCATTGAAACCATTTATGCTTATGGTATCAGAAATCCTCAGGGTATGTTTATGGATCAAGCGGGTATCCTTTGGGAACATGAGCATGGTCCGCGTGGAGGCGATGAGCTCAACATCATCAAAGCTGGTGCCAACTATGGATGGCCAGTAATTACTTATGGCATCAATTATGATGGTAAACCTATTTCACAAATCAGTAAGAAAGAAGGAATGGAGCAGCCGATTACATATTGGCTACCATCTATTGCACCTAGTGGTTTGACCATGGTAACTGGTAGTAAATATCCAGCTTGGAAAGGAAACATCATGGTGGGTTCATTGAGGTTTAATTATGTTGATCGAGTAGTGATCAAAGACAACAAGTTTGTAAGTCAGGAGAAAATCATGCTGAACATCGGCAGAACGAGAAATGTTGAGATGGGAAGAGATGGTTATTTGTATGTAGGTATTGAGAATCCTGGAACTGTATTCAGAGTAAGACCAATGTAAATTAGTCTATAGATGAAAAATTAAAGCCCCTCGAAACTTCGGGGGGCTTTTTTGTTGGTTGCTGTTTTTTAGTAATCAAGAGAGAATATTTTTTGCAAATGCTACGCATTTAGTTACTTCTTTTACTGCATCAGAGCCTGCAGGAATATTGTATTCAAGTTCTATTGAAACAGGGATCTTGTATTTTTTGGTCTTTAGCAAGGTGAGGATCTCTTTGATGGGAGTATCACCTTCGCCCCATGGCATATTAGCACCACCATTGGTTTTGTTTTTTCTGTCCTTCAGGTGCAATGAAGTAATCCTGTCATGCTTCGCCTCAATTAAAGCCAATAGTGTTTCTTTGGTATTGTTACCTCCGGCGCCAATGTAGTGACCGCAATCGAGGTTCAATGAGTTGTAAGGTGATTGCGCCAAAGCCTCATCCCATGCGGTGTCTGTGGCTTGTGTATGTGCATGATAGCCAACATAAACTTTATGCTTTGCAGCGATATCTCCTAATCTCTTTGAATGTGCAGCTTTGCCCGGGATCTCAACAGTTACAGATGTAGCCCCTAAAGCTTTTGCTGCTTTCATGGCAAATTCGATTTCACCATCTGAATTGTTTTCGTTCAATGCATTTGGTTTAAAGGCATATACACTGATTCCTTCTTTGCTTAGTTTTTTTCTTAGTTCAACGAATTTATCCATACTGGCTGATTCTCTCCATTCTCTGGCCATTTTCATTCGTTCTTGCTGGGAAAGTTTTGGACCATTGTTTTGACTGCCCGGTCCGCCAAATGGAACCGGACTGCCAGCATACGCTTCAGCAGGTTCACCCATCAATTCAATGGCATTGATACCACAAGTCTTACAGTAATCGATCAGTTGGTCAATATTTCCCGGCATTGAGCGAAAGGAGTAAGTGATTACACCCATTTGAACCCCACCAAATTTGGAATTTGGTTTTGGTCCGAATGCAAGCATGTCTTTGGGAAGAAGCATGCCCAATCCAAATATAGCTGAATGAGTGAGGAAGTCTCTTCTTGAGTTGTTCTGTTGGTGGCTCATGGAATCGTTTTTTAATTGGATGATAATTAGGTTAAGAGTTTGCGCTAAACAAGAAAGTTTTTCTTGAAACTTGCTTAGTACAATATACCAAATTTTCAATTCTGCTAAGTAGATTCGCAGCACCAAATAAACGGAGTGCAAATGGATATTTCTTGGTTGTCGAGAACTAGCCTATTGATTGGCGAGGATAGACTTAGGGTGCTTACTCAAAAGCATGTGATGGTGGTGGGCTTGGGAGGCGTAGGCTCTTTTGCTGCAGAATTCATTGCCAGAAGCGGGGTGGGTAAGATGACCATTATTGATGGGGATGTAGTTGATCCAACCAACAGAAACAGACAATTACCGGCCTTGGCTACCAATCATGGTGTATCCAAGGCATTGATCATGGAAGAGCGTTTAAAGGCTATTAATCCTGAGTTGGAACTTAATGTTGTTAAAGAGTTTGTCAATCCCGAGATGGTGAATCATCAATTGTCTTTTGAGCCTGATTATGTTATTGATGCTATAGATAGTTTAACACCCAAGATTACTTTTTTGAAATTGGCATCCGAAAAAAAAGTGAAGGTGGTTAGTAGTATGGGTGCAGGTGCAAAGCTTGATCCAACCAGACTACAAGTAGTTGATATATCAAAGACGTATAACTGTCCCTTTGCTCAG
>JBDLUR010000240.1:0-10489 GCA_039805205.1 Bacteroidota bacterium | reverse complement strand
CATTCTGCGATTTGTTACCATGAATGGCTGCAGCAGATATACCACAGGAAATTAATTTCTTAGAAAGCTTATCTGCAGCATGTTTCATCTGAGTAAATACCAATAGACTTTCAATAGATTGATCACCTAAAATATCAACCAATAACTGTTGCTTATCGTGTTTCTCAACAAAGTACACGCCTTGCTGAATAATTTCTGCTGTAGATGAAACAGGCGTCACCTCTACCTTCACTGGATCTTTTAACAAGACATCAGAAAGTTGTTTAATTTCTGCTGGCATAGTAGCAGAAAAGAAAAGCGACTGCCTTTTTGCAGGAAGTTTTGCAATTACTTTTTTCACATCATGAATGAAACCCATATCTAACATACGATCTGCTTCATCCAATACAAAGAACTTGATGTTAGCAAGACTGATATGTCCCTGTTGCATTAAGTCAAGTAATCTACCAGGTGTTGCAACCAAAATATCTACGCCATTGCGAATGGCATTCACCTGACTATGTTGCGATACACCACCAAAAATTACATGATGTTTAATGGAAAGATGTCTTCCATAAGCTGCAATACTTTCACCAATTTGAATAGCAAGCTCTCTAGTTGGTGTAAGAATTAAACAATCAATTGTTCTACTTCTTTTGGGTTGCGTAGAACGGTGTTCGTCCATCAACTGCAGAATTGGAATAGTAAACGCTGCAGTCTTACCTGTACCCGTTTGCGCACAACCTAAAATATCTCTACGATCTAAAATAGGAAGTATTTATTTTTGTTGAATATGAGTGGGTGTTTCATAACCCTCATCTTCCAAAGCCTTCAATATAGGCTCGATGAGTCTTAAATCTTTAAATAACACAATAAAATTTTTAATGAATAAATGTGATAAGGCCACCGCAACGGAATCAGTGCTTTATCTGCCTTACGTTAACACACCACATATTTGAAAAGAAATACTAAACAAACACAAAGAGCAATAACATGAAGAACTACAAAGGTAGACTATTCTTCTCCTAACTTACTATCTAAGATGTTAATATCAGAATGCGCCCATAAAATAGATATTTTCTATATTCAATATAATTATATTCTATATTATATTATTTCTATTTATCTTTGTTACACAACTCAGCAGGTGCTGAGTCCGTTTTGAAAGAGTACCCTCTCTAAAATCCAGTTCCTTCCAAAAACCAACCGCAAAAGGTATTCCGATTCCGGTTAACCCAATCTATGTTTACAAACACTTTTGCCAAGACATTTAAGATGTCCTTGCTGCAAACAGAATCCATGCCCTTTTGCAAGGCGAGCCGCCAATTTTTGGCGGCTTTTATTTTATACAGCTGCTGAATCAACCCCTTTTTTTAATCAGCAGACCTGGTGATTGAAGTCAGCAGATTCTCTTCTTGCATCGACTAATTTATCACCAAAATCTATTATGATTCAACTACTGCAAGTGCATCAATTAAAAATACTCTGCCCACCTGTAGTGGGCAGCTCTTCCTTGGTCTCAGAAAAAATGGATGAACTACTTGATCAAAAAAGAGCTGAAGAGGCTTTGTCATTTGGACTAAAAATAAAATCAGATGGCTTTAATGTATTTGCTGCTGGTGATGAAGGCACCGGAAAAATGTCTGCTGTAAAAATGTTCTTGGAAAAATGGGTCGATAAAGAGCCTACGCCAGACGACTGGTGTTATGTCTATAATTTTAAAGACCCTTATCAACCCACTAAATTAAAATTACCCGCTGGTGTTGGCAATCAATTGAAAAATGACATGAAGGTTTTTGTGAGTGATGCCATGCAATCGCTCATCAAAACATTTGAAAGTGAAACATACGGACTTAAACGTCAATCCATAAAAGACAAATACGATAAACAACAATCTACACTCACTTTATCAATCAATGAAAAAGCTGAAAACGAATCACTACTGATTAAACAAACGCCCATGGAGGTCTACACGCTTCCTTTAAAAAAGGGTGAAATCATGACAGATGAAGAATTTGATACCCTTCCACTCTCAGAAAAGAAATTGATACAGGAAAAACAAACCAGGTTTACAAATGAAATGGATGCTGCATTAAAACAACAGCGTATCCTAGAAAAGGAAATGGTAAAAGAATTTAAAAAACTAGAAAAAGAAGTTGCTACCCTTTCTATCACAGAAATAACAGAAGAAATATGCAATAAATATAAAGCGATTCCTGATGTTATCAACTACATAACTAATGTAAAAAATGATATACTTGAAAACCTCACGGATTTCATGATTGCACAGAAAGAAAAGTTTGAAGAAATTGCTCCAAGGGAAAATGAATTTTCAAAACGTTATCAAATCAATGTACTTGTAGATAACGAAGGTCAAAAGGGTTCACCAGTTATCATAGAAAGTAATCCTACCTACATCAATCTCTTAGGCAGTGTTGAAAAAGAATCTTTAATGGGTTCACTCATCACAGATTTTACAATGATTCGAAAAGGCTCTCTACACAAGGCCAATGGTGGCTATCTCATCATCAAAGCACCTGAATTGTTCAAGAACTATTTTTCGTGGGAAGCCCTCAAAAGAGCAATTAGAAACAAAGAAATAGTCATTGAAGATATTGGAGAGCAGCTAGGCTATCTCACAACTAAAACTTTAAAACCTGATCCTATTCCCCTTCAGGTCAAATTAATTTTAGTTGGACAACCCATCTACTATCACCTACTATATGAATATGATATTGATTTCAAATCATTGTTTAAGGTTAAGGCAGATTTTAATTCAGAAATGGATAGAACGCCAGAAAATTCTTCCAACTATATTTCATTTTTTAAGCGTCTTGCAGAAAAGGAAAATATGCTCATCCCAGACCTTGAATCATTAAAAAAACTGGAAGAATTTGGAGCTAGATTTACAGAGGACCAAAATAAGCTTAGCATGCGTTTTGGTAAAATTGCTGATGTTTTGAGAGAAGCCAACCACTATGCAAACGAAGACAATTCATCCAGTATCACAATAGCGCATATCGAAAAATCCATTGAGAAAAGAATTTATAGAAGCAATTTGATTGCAGAAAAAATCAATGAGATGATTAAAAAGAAACACATCCTCATTGAATTAACAGGTAAGAAAATCGGACAAGTCAATGCACTTTCCATTATTGATATGGGTGATATCATGATTGGTAAACCCAGTAAGATTACTTGTACTACCAATCTGGGCAAAGAAGGTGTAATAACTGTAGAACGTGAAGCAGAATTAAGTGGACCAATTCACACCAAAGGGGTATTGATATTAAATGGTTACTTGGCAGAACATTTTTTCCAAGACAAACCAGTGAGTTTGTCAGCGCGACTGGTCTTTGAACAAAGCTATGCTGAAATTGAAGGAGACAGTGCTTCAAGTACAGAACTATATGCACTGCTTTCATCTTTGTCTAAAATACCTATACAACAAGGTATTGCCGTAACAGGATCGGTCAACCAAAAAGGTGAAATTCAATCCATAGGCGGCATCAATGAAAAAATTGAAGGCTATTTTGAAGTATGCAAGCTGATGGGACTAAACGGTGAACAGGGAATTATGATTCCTTCATCTAATGTGCAAAATTTAATGTTGAAGGACGAAGTAATTGAAGCAGTTCAAGAAAATAAATTTAAAATTTGGGCAATTGATACCATAGACGACGGAATAGAAGTATTAACAGGAGTAAAGGCAGGTTCGAATGAAGAAGAAGGAACTATACATTGTTTGATCAACAATACACTCGATGAATTTTCTGAGACAATGAAAGAGTTTATAGAAGATGATGAAACGGAAGAACAACCAAATTCAAATCAGCATTGGGTTACAGATGTAGTAATGAAATAAAAAAAGAACACCCACAAAAGTGAGTGTTCTGTTCAGATACGCAATCAGGCAGACTCGAATATTTCCTGATACACAACCGCAATCTTATTTTCAACCTCATTTACACCTGCGGCTGACCAAGCTGTGTTTTCCGCTTCCTCTTTTTCCTGCAATGATGCAACGGTGCCACTTAAAATCACCCGATCACCCAGTACTTCAACCCTTATCCGATCCGCTTCTTGTCCCGCTGTCCTGATAAAACTATCACGTATCTGCTTCTTGATGTCCAGACTAGAAGGCTTTTGTTTGACTGTTATTAAATTTTCAATTCCTTTTATACCGATGATGTTGGCCAATGCTTTTTTTGCAGCAAGTCGCTGGTAACTCCATTCAACTGTGCCCTCTAAAATGATAAACCCATTCTCTACTTTTAGTTTTACCTTTTCATCCGGAACAGCACTGTCCCATTTTAATGCATTGATACATGCTTCAGCAATTTCTGCATCTGATTTCTTATTGATAGGTGAGATACCCACTTGCAAATCGACTGCCACAGCTTTTACACCTACAATATTTTTCGCTACTCGCTCTGCTGCCAATTTTTTAGGAAATGTATCCACTATACCTGATAAGGTTACTACACCGTGTTTAACTGCAACGCCTATCTCCGATGCGGTGAGCTGCGGCTCCCATTTCAACTGACTCTGAACATCTGTTTGAATCTGCAAATCTGTCTTCATTCCTGTAAATTTTGAGGTTATCAAATACTTATTCAACCTCAAAACTATTGACAGTCATATACCCCAGAAAGGATGTTGATTAGGCTATTGTATAATTTTTATCAGAAATTTATTTCCGCCGCAACAGGAAAATGATCAGATGGAAATTTTCCAAAATAAGTATCTGTCAATACCGCCCATCTTTTTACACTAAAATGTTTCGTTACAAATACATGGTCAATCACATCCTTTCTTACCTCATTGGTATTAAAACCATTAAAGCTTCCATTTAATTGATAAGGCTTTTCAACCAATCCATAACTGTCTTTCAAAAGACCTGAATTAGCAAGCAGTAAATACCAATTGGTATCTCTTCCTCCATTTAAATCGCCCATAAATATGACAGGACTATCACCTGCAATCTGTTTAATCTTGCTCAACACCAACTTACTGCTTTCCTCTCTTGCTACCATTCCTTGGTGATCATAATGGGCATTGAAAACAAAAAATGTTTTCTTCAACTGCTTATCTTTCAATTTTACCCAACTGCATATTCTATTGAACTTGGCGTCCCAACCAAAGCCAGGTTTTTCTGGTGTTTGAGATAACCAAAAATCTCCTTTATCCAAAAGCACAAACCTGTCTTTCTTGTAAAAAATAGAAGAGTGTTCACCGGCCGACTGTCCATCATCTCTCCCCACACCATAATACTCAAAAGAAGGCATTGCTATTTTCAAATCCTCCAGCTGAAGTTTCACTGCTTCCTGCACACCAAAAATATCAAACTGATGATATTGAATCAAGTCCACTACCGCACCCTTTCGTTCTGTCCACAAGTTTCCTATATCCGTTGTGTTGGCATAACGCAGATTATAAGTAGCCATCACTATTTTCTGAGCCTGAGCATCAGTTATCATGAGTGTGAAAATTAAAATGAATAGTAGTCGCATATTAAAGAATTGAATTTCTGATTCAAATAAATTAGAGCATAGAATGAGTCTAAATACAAATGTTAAGTTTTTTGAGCCGAAAAGAAGATTTACACAAATTCACTATTTTCATTGAATAAACTATCAAATGAAAAATGTATTTGCTATAGTTGGCCTAGTTTTCCTCACATTTTCTTGTAAAAAAGAGACAGTGATAGTGGAAGAAACAATTCCAACTCCTCCAATTATTCAAGAACCAAAAGTATATTCATTTGAAACAACACCAAGTTGGGCTGATGAGTTTGACGTTAATGGTCTGCCCAATAATCAAATTTGGGGATACGATGTTGGAGGTGGAGGCTGGGGGAACAATGAACTTCAGAATTATACAGCCAATGATTTAGACAATGCAAAAGTTGAAAACGGAAATTTAATTGTAACCGCTATCAAAGAGGTTTCGGGAACTCGTCAATATAGCTCTGCTCGCTTGGTTACAAAAGGTAAAAAGGAAATGAAATATGGCAGGTTAGAAATCAAAGCAAAGGTGCCTGCTGGCTTGGGAAGTTGGCCAGCACTTTGGATGCTTGCTTCGCAAACTACTTACGGCACAACCTATTGGCCCGACCAAGGTGAAATTGATATTATGGAACACGTAGGCTTTGATCCGAGTATTATTCATGCATCTGTACATACAAATATTTTCAATCACGTTTTAGGAACCCAGAAAACAGCTAAAACAACTTTGCCAACTTTTAATTCAGAATTCCATGTTTACAGGATGGATTGGACGCCAGATGAAATAAGAGTTTTCTTAGATGATAAAGAATTTTTTGCCTTCATACGTAAAGGTGTTCTTTGGCAAGAATGGCCATTCAATCAACCACAACACTTACTTGTGAATATAGCAGTGGGCGGAAATTGGGGAGGTTTAAAAGGCATAGATGATTCGATTTTTCCCATCAAAATGGAATTAGATTATGTTAGATACTACCCTTTAAAACAATAGTATTTATATTTATGGTATGATGAAATACGTTATACCATTTTTATTGATTACCATCAATAGCTTCGCTCAAAACATCCCCGCCAATAAACAAGCTGTCCTCAGCTCTGTAGCCAAGCACGAAAAAGAATTAATCGGACTCAGTGACGAAGTGTGGGCTCATGCTGAAATAGCCATGAAGGAACATCAATCTGCTAAAGCACTTTCTGAATACGCAGAAAAACAAGGGTTCAAGGTCACCCGAAATATTGCAGGCATCCCAACAGCCTTTATCGCTGAATATGGATCAGGGAAACCAATTATTGGTATCCTTGGAGAGTTTGATGCACTACCTGGATTATCACAAAAAGCACAAGCCACTAAAGAAGCGCTTAAAGAAGGAGCAGCCGGACATGGTTGTGGTCACAATATGTTTGGTGCAGCAAGTCTTGGAGCTGCCGTTTCCATCAAAGAACTCATTGCATCTGGTAAATTGAAAGGAACCATTAGGTTTTATGGTACTCCAGCTGAAGAAGATCTTGCGGGTAAGGTATACATGGCAAGAGATGGTGTGTTCAATGATTTGGATGTGTGCCTCGACTGGCACCCAGATTATGAAAACAAAGCCAACATGCAAAGCTCTCAAGCAGTAGTCAGCTATACCGTTAGCTTCAAAGGTAAAAGCGCACACGCTGCTGCAGATCCTTGGAATGGTAAAAGTGCATTAGATGCTGCAGAACTCTTCAACATCGGTATGAACTTTTTACGTGAACACATGAAACCTAGCGTTCGTGTTCATTATGTTTATAAAAATGCAGGTAATGTTCCGAATGTAATTCCTGATGAAGCCAGTGTATGGATTTGGATCCGTGATTCTAAAAGAAGCGGCGTTGCTGAAGTTGAAGAAAGAATGAAAGAAATAGCAGAAGGTGCAGCAAAAATGACAAGAACAGAAGCAAGCTTCTTTATGGACAATGGCCTGTATGAAATTTTGGTCAACGAAACCGGTGCGAAAGCATTGCATAAAAACATGGAATTAGTTGGACCTATTAAATACACAGAAGAAGAAATTGCATTCGCCAATAAAATAATGAAAGAATATGGTGCAACACCTCAAGGCATCAATGGAAACATTAAGGCACTGGAGGCAACAAGACCAGATCCAGATGGTGGTTCAACCGATGTTGGTGATGTAAGCTACATCGTTCCAGAAATAACCTTAAATGCTGCAACAGCTCCCTACAAATCACCATGGCATTCTTGGGTAGTTGTAGCCTGCGGTGGTATGAGTATCGGACACAAAGGGATGTTGTTTGCTGCAAAATCTTTAGGCACAACCATGGTTGATCTTTTTGAAAACGAAAGCTTAAGAAAAGAAATGCGCGCTGAATTTGAAAAGAGAAAAGGTAATGAAGTGTGGAAAGCAATGCTACCAGACGGACCACCGCCTGTCCCAAAATACTAGATTCTTTGATGATTTACTTTTATCGATCATCTAAGAATAATAATTGAACCATAAAAAAAAGAGCAGTTATATACTGCTCTTTTTTATTTGATAACGTTAGTCAACTATTTACTTTGCAATACCCAACGGAGAGAAATAAAGGAAGATGCCTAGAATTACCGCTAGAACAAAAATAGATAACGTAACATCTATCCAATTCCATGTAGCGCGACTAGCAGCTTTATCTTCGGCAACAGTAGTTGCAAAAGTAAGTCCCCTTACTTTTTCTTCAGAAGGCGCATCACTCATCAAACTGATTACCACAAACACAACAATACTGAACAAGAACAACCAGATACAGAAATAAAGGAAATTCATGGTTGCAAACTGATGCAAATAGGATCCAGTTTCAAAACTATTGTGGAACATTTGCATAGTCAGTTTTGCAATGCCTAAAATAAATCCAGATACCATCGCAGTATACGCCCCTTTTGCATTCAATCGCTTAAAGAAAACTCCCAACAAGAATACAGCTGATATTGGAGGCGCTAAATAAGATTGAACAGTCTGCAAATAGTTATACAACCCGTCATCAATTTTTCCCATCAATGGTATCCAAGCCATACCCAATAAAACAATGATACCCGTTGCAATACGTCCCACTTTTACTAATTCTTTTTCACTGGCATTGGGATGTGATTTTTTATAAATATCAATGGTATACAAAGTTGAACAAGCATTGTACACTGATGCAAGTGATCCCATCAAGGCAGCAAGTAATCCTCCTGCCAATACACCGCGCAAACCTACCGGCATAATCGCTTTTACCATCACCGGAAATGCAGCATTATTATCATCCAATTGTATCTTTCCTTGCTCACTCAAAGTGTAAGCAATCAAACCAGGAATTAAAAAAATGAAAAAGGGCAACAACTTCAATAAGGCCGCAAATATGGTTCCTCTTCTTGCTTCTTGTTCATTCTTTGCAGCAAGACATCGTTGTACAATATGTTGATCTGTACACCAATACCAAACACCAACAATGGGAGAAGCAAACAAAATACCCAACCATGGAAACTCTGGATCACTTAACGGCAAAAACATGTTTAGTTTTTCCTTGGGAAGGGATTGCATCAAATTATCCCATCCACCTACTTCTCGTAAGCCAAAAACCATCAAGAGGAAAGAACCAGATAGCAATACAATGGCCTGAATAGCTTCGGTATACATCACTGCATGCAATCCACCTAATATGGTATACACACCTGTTACTACCACGAGTATTACAGCTCCTGTCCAGAAGTCAACCCCTAAGAACTGATTGAACACCAAAGCTCCTGCGAAAATCGTAACAGATGCTTTTGCTATTACATAACTGATCAACTGAATTATAGTAAGCAATCTCCTTGCTTGTGGATTGAATCGTTTTTCCAAGAACTCTGGCATGGTATAGACAGAGCTGCGTAAATAAAAAGGGACAAACACCCAACCCAAAATAAGTACTATATAGGAATGCAATTCATAATGACCTAATACAGTTCCTGATTTTGCAGCAGAACCTGCAAGACCCACAATATGTTCTGAGCCTACATTCGATGCAAGAATAGAAGCACCAATTACAAACCAACCTAAATTACGGTTAGCCAAAAAATAATCTGAAGTGGTTTCCTTACTTTTTTTGATGCTCCATATTGATACAGCACCAATTACAAGAAGATACAAGACGACAAACAGCCAGTCGACAGGTCCTAAAAATTGCATGTGATTTGTTTTGGTTAAGGTTACTCAATATAAGTTAATTTCCTTAACCAGCTGTGCACTAAACACTCATCATCTAATGCACTTTCTTTTCGCCTGCCTTAATCTCAACAGGAAGGGTATTTGCTTTGGTAGGTATGGGACAAGTTGAAAATTCTGAATATGCACAAGGTGGATTATAGGCTTTATTAAAATCAATTTTTGTCATGCCATTAGCATCTGGCTTCGGAATATCAATGAATCTTCCTGAAGCATATGTTGCATTACCGTTAGTTTCATCTCCAAATACAATATGATATTCTCCTTCTTTCCCCTCATCAACAACATCCAAGGTATAAGAGCTTCCATCAATCTTAAATACTATTTTGCCCGGATGGGGTTGCTGATAGGTTTGTCCTAGTACATTGGTAGTAGTAATGGTCGGCACCAATGAAGGCTTGAACTCAGCCTCTAAAATCCAATCTTCACTGGGCTTATATCTTTCTATTTTTTTAAGCGCATCAAGTGCTGGATTAGCCAAATCCCTAAATCTAACACCAATCAAGTCCTCTCGTTTAATTATGCTCCACCTAAATGTTTTATAAGCAAGTGATAAGGATGTAGATAAATCTGTTTTAAATATAACACCACTCTTAAATGGAACATTTTTCTCTGTCACCTCATTCCCTTCTGCAGTCTCCCATCTTACTTCTGTTCCATCAAGTATAAACTTTCCCAAATTGGATGGGAAAGCATCATGCTTAAATACCAACGCATTGGTAGAAGCACTTCCAAAACTATTTTCTCCCTGCTTCAACCAATACAATCCAGCAAGATTCACCCAACCAGTTGCTC
>JBDLUR010000239.1:0-4118 GCA_039805205.1 Bacteroidota bacterium | reverse complement strand
GGATTGGATGCTTTTGAGCAATCCAAGCAATAAAAAAGGGACCATCCCTGGTCCCAATTTCCTATTTATGAGAAAACCACTTTAAAATTAGAGCGCTACCTGCTGCTCAACCATTAACTTTCTGAGGTTGATCAAACCGTAACGCATTCTGCCAAGCGCTGTATTGATGCTGCAATTGGTCTTGTCTGCTATTTCTTTGAAGCTGAGATTAGCAAAATGCCTCATTACAATCACTTCCCTTTGGTCTTCAGGAAGCATATCAAGCATTTGTCTAACACGCTCATGACTTTGAGATTTCATGATTTTGCTTTCTGCACCTTCTTCTGACAAATTGATGGTCTCGAAAATGTCATAATTATCACTGTTGTGGTTCACCACTGGAGTCCTTTTTACCTTTCTGAAATGATCAACACACATATTATGTGCAATTCTCAAAGCCCAAGGCAAGAATTTACCTTCATCGGTATAACTTCCACTTCTTAATGTGTCGATGATTTTGATAAATACTTCCTGGAAAATGTCTTCAGCTAAACTTCTATCTTTTAAAAGAATAACAATAGAAGTAAAAATTCTGTCTTTGTGTCTGTTAATCAGATCTTCTAAAGAACTAGAATCGCCGTTAACAAAAAGCTGAATCAGTTGTTGATCAGTTAGGTTGGAATTGGATCTCATAAAATGGTTTTTTTAGAATGGATTTGGATTTTTCAGTGACGTCGTTTGTGCGATATCACATGTCAAAACTAGAATTATCGTGAGGTGGGCAAAATTTTGAAGAATGTATTTTTCGCGATTACGTAAATTTTTGTAAGCGTGATAAGCGTTAAAATGTCAAAGCATTGTTAACACGTTCGTAGATCTACGTAAACACTTAAGAAGCTATATTTGCAGTATAATATGTCGAAACCCGCACCAGTAAAGGAAAAGAAAGAATCAGCAAAGGATGTTGAAAAAAACGACTTTGTATTTATACAAGGTGCCCGCGTGCACAACTTACGGAACGTATTCGTAAAAATACCTAGGGGAAAACTCACTGTTGTTACGGGAGTTTCCGGTAGTGGAAAATCATCTTTGACCATCGATACCCTTTTTGCAGAGGGTCAAAGACGATATGCAGAGAGTTTAAGTGCATATGCAAGACAGTTTTTGATGCGTATGGATAAGCCTGATGTAGATCATATATCCGGACTTTGTCCAGCTGTTGCAATAGAACAAAAAGTAGTTACAAGAACACCACGTTCTACTGTTGGGAGCATGACTGAAATCTATGATTACCTTAGACTGTTATTTGCGCGTGTTGGTAAAACCTATTCGCCTATATCAGGAGAGGAAGTAAAAAAGCAAGACGTACAAGATGTACTTGCTTTCATGAAAAAAGCAAAAACAGGCGACAAACTTTATTTATTGTGCAAATTCAAAACTCACGCTAATAGAAAACCTCATGAAGAGTTAGGTATTCTTATGCAAAAGGGATTTTCAAGATTGATAAACAGCAACTCACTTGAAATAACCCAAATTGAAGATCTTCTTGAAGAGAAAAGATGGAAACCAACGGAGGAAGATTATTTATTGATTGACAGGTTCCTTGCGAAATCTTTTGATGAAGATGAAGAAAATAGAATCAATGATTCTCTTTCTCTTGCCTTTTATGAAGGTGAGGGTTCCCTATATTTAAAAAAGAACAACGATCAGCTTAAAAAATTCTCCAACCTATTTGAATTGGATGGGATGAGATTTGAAGAACCTGTACCAAACCTCTTTTCATTTAACAACCCCTTTGGTGCTTGTCCCGTTTGTGAAGGTTACTCTCAAATCTTAGGTATAGACCCCGACTTGGTTATTCCTAATCATCGGTTGAGTATTTACGATGGCGCAGTAGCACCCTGGAAAGGCGAAAAACTCAGTTGGTGGAAAGATCAATTCATCAAGGGCGCAAAAGAAATCGATTTTCCTATTCATAGACCCTATGCTGAACTAACTGCTGCACAAAAAGAAGTGCTTTGGAAGGGACATAAAAAAACTTACGGGATTAACGACTTCTTTAAAGAGGTTGAGGAGAATTTATATAAAGTACAGTTTAGGGTACTTTTATCTAGATACAGAGGGAGAACAACTTGTACCAGTTGCGAAGGATATCGTTTGAGAAAAGAAGCCCTTTATGTAAAAATCAACGATAAACATATTGGTGAGCTGTGTAAACTGCCTGTAAAAGATCTTGCAGTATGGTTTAAATCTATAAAACTCACCTCGCATGAAACTTCTATTGCTAAACGAGTGTTGCTAGAAATTAATCAGCGCTTGGATACCATGCTTGATGTTGGATTAGGGTACTTATCATTAGATCGCTTAGCCAATAGCCTTAGCGGTGGAGAAAGTCAGCGTATTCAACTTACCAGGTGCCTGGGTAGTAATTTAACCAACTCATTGTATATTCTAGATGAACCATCCATTGGTTTGCACAGCAGAGACACAGAACGTCTGATAAAGGTGTTGAAAAATCTCAGAGACTTAGGAAATACAGTGGTTGTTGTTGAACATGATGAAATGATGATGAGAGAGGCCGATCATATTATAGATATGGGACCACTAGCCAGTCATTTAGGTGGTGAAGTTGTTGCAGAAGGTAATTATAAAACATTAATTAAATCTCCAAAAAGCCTGACTGCCAAATACCTGAATGGCGAATTACAGATTGAGCCACCAGAAAAGTTGAGGACCAGTAAACAATTCATCTCTATTCAAGGCGGAACAGAGAATAATTTAAAATCAGTGGATGTAGATTTCCCATTAGGCATCTTCACTGTCGTATGCGGTGTAAGTGGGAGCGGTAAAACAACTTTGGTAAAAAAGATATTGTATCCAGCATTATCCAAACATATAACTGGTGTTGGAGACAGACCTGGTCTTCATAGTCAAATTACCGGCGCACTTGATGCGATCAAGCAGGTTGAAATGGTAGACCAAAACCCTATTGGTAAATCTTCTAGAAGTAACCCCGTTACCTATATTAAAGCATGGGATAGTGTACGCGACCTTTTCTCTTCGCAACCACTAAGCAAAATCAGAGGTTACCAACCCAAACATTTTTCATTCAATGTAGATGGAGGAAGATGTGACACCTGTAAAGGTGAAGGAGAGCAAATTGTAGAGATGCAATTTTTAGCAGATGTTCGTCTTACTTGCGAAAGTTGCAATGGCAAGAAATTCAAAGACGAAGTCTTGGAGGTCCAATACAAAAACAAGAACATTTTTGATATACTTGAATTATCTGTGGAAGAAGCAATTGAATTCTTCAAAGACGAAAAGGATATTGCAACAAAATTGAAGCCATTATCTAATGTGGGTCTAGGTTACGTAAAATTGGGTCAATCTAGCGGCACACTTTCAGGAGGAGAGGCACAAAGGGTTAAACTAGCAAGCTTCCTTGGACGAGGAAAGAACAATACTGATAAGATCATGTTCATTTTTGATGAACCTACAACTGGCTTGCACTTCAATGACATCAAAAAATTATTAGCCTCTTTCAATGCACTGATTGAACAAGGACATACAATTTTGGTAATTGAACACAATACAGATGTAATAAAATCAGCCGACTGGATCATAGAACTAGGTCCGGAAGCTGGAGAATATGGCGGTTCACTTGTTTATGCAGGAACACCAATGGGACTCAAAAAAGTAAAAGAAAGCAGAACCGCTCCTTTCCTTTGAGGTTACTCCCTCTTCTAAAGATTCACATAATTTCACCAAATAGGAAAGTCACAAATTTTTCGAATTTTATCAATTATTGGCTAGTAGGTTATGAGGGAATAAGTGTTCCATGTACTACTTTTTTCAAAAGATTGTCGTAAATTACTTTACCAGTAATTTTAAAAACAGCCATATGAATCAATCAAGAAGAATCTTTATTCGTAACAGCGCATTGGCAGCCGCAGGTGCTGCATTTTTCAGCAGTGACTTATTTGCAGCAGCAAAAAAAGGTGAGCTGACTGGAATTCAACTTTACTCTATCAGAGATGATATGGGTAAAAAGCCATTGGAAACTTTGCAGCTTTTATCAAAAATGGGATACAAGCATGTTGAACATGCAAACTATAGCAACAGAAAATTCTATGGATGGT
>JBDLUR010000238.1:0-4456 GCA_039805205.1 Bacteroidota bacterium | reverse complement strand
GGAGAAGATGCAATTCGTTATCAGCCCTTAGAAAATGGAGATTCAATGAGGTCTTCCATTAAACAAGTAGCATCTGCAAGATTTGGTGTAACAGCACAATATTTAACTGAAGCAGATGAGTTGCAAATCAAAATGGCACAAGGCGCTAAGCCAGGTGAAGGCGGACAATTACCGGGCCATAAAGTAGATGATTGGATTGGCAAGGTTCGTCACTCAACACCAGGTGTTGGATTGATATCACCTCCACCCCATCACGATATTTATTCTATTGAAGATTTGGCCCAGTTGATATTTGATTTAAAAAATGCGAACAGAAAAGCGAGGATCAGTGTAAAGCTTGTTTCAAAAGCTGGTGTTGGCACTATCGCTGCTGGTGTTGCTAAAGCCAAGGCTGACGTAGTGTTGGTATCCGGACATGATGGTGGAACAGGAGCATCACCTTTGAGTTCAATTAGACATGCTGGCTTACCTTGGGAATTGGGTTTAGCAGAAGCACAACAAACCTTGGTAAAAAATAAACTAAGAAGCAGAGTTGTATTGCAAGCAGATGGTCAATTAAAAACAGGAAGAGATGTCGCAATTGCTACACTTCTTGGTGCTGAAGAATGGGGTGTTGCTACTGCAGCCTTGGTTGTTGAAGGTTGCATCATGATGAGAAAATGCCATCTTAATACTTGTCCAGTTGGTGTTGCTACACAAGATCCAGATTTAAGAAAGCGATTCAATGGTGCTGCAGAATATGTTGTGAATTTTATTAAATTCATGACTGCTGAATTGAGAGAAATCATGGCTGAGCTTGGCTACAAAACCATAGAAGAAATGGTTGGTCAGTCTGATGCCTTAAAAATCAGGGAAGGTATTGGACATTGGAAATACAGCAAGCTAGACCTATCACAAATCCTTTACAAAGAGCCTACAGATGCCTTTACAGGCATTTACAAACAAGAAGAACAAGATCATGGTATTGCAGAGGTTTTAGACTGGAAAATAATTGAAGACAGTGCTAAAGCTATAGGAGATAAAGTAAAAATCGCACTCAATTATCCAATCAAGAACACGGATAGAACCATTGGCACAATGCTCAGTAATGAGATAACAAAGAAATATGGTGCGGAAGGTTTACCAAACGATACTATACAGCTTAAGTTTACCGGAACTGCTGGACAAAGTTTTGGTGCATTCAATACAAAAGGAATTACACTTGAATTGGAAGGTGATGCCAATGATTATTTTGGTAAAGGATTAAGTGGTGCCAAGATGATTGTCTATCCTGATAAAAAATCAACATTTGTTCCAGAGGAAAACATAGTAATTGGAAATGTTGCATTTTATGGAGCAACAGCTGGAACCGCATTTATTCGCGGAAAGGCAGGCGAAAGATTTGCTGTTAGGAACTCTGGTGCAACAGCAGTTGTGGAAGGAGTTGGAGACCATGGTTGTGAATACATGACAGGTGGTACTGTGATGATACTTGGAGCAACTGGAAGAAATTTTGCTGCAGGCATGAGTGGAGGTATTGCCTATATCTATGATTTGCATGGCGACTTCTCTGAGAAGTGCAATCAAGAGATGGTGGACTTAGACCCATTGGATCAAGATGATGAGCACGCATTACAAATCTTATTAGAAGAACATTATAAGTCGACTAATAGCGCAGTTGCGAAATTCATTTTGAGTGATTTTGAAAACCAAAAACCTCGCTTTGTAAAAGTATTTCCAAGAGATTATAAATCAGTTTTGGCCAAACAAAAGGCAGGTATTGCTGCTACCCTTAAATAGAATAGACAATGGGAAAACCAACAGGATTTAAAGAATTTACAAGAGTTAGTCCCGCTAAACTTGATACAAAAGAAAGGATTCAACATTACAATGAATTTGTACAACCCTACTCTGCTGAAGAGTTGAACAAACAAGCTGCAAGATGCATGGATTGTGGTGTACCCTTCTGTCACCATGGATGTCCATTAGGCAATATCATTCCTGAATTCAATGACGCAGTATATAAAGAAGATTGGAAAGAAGCATATGAGATTTTAACTTCCACCAATAATTTCCCTGAATTCACTGGTAGAATTTGTCCAGCTCCTTGTGAGAGTGCATGTGTTTTGGGCATCAACCAACCTCCGGTAAATATTGAGGAAATAGAAAAACACATCATTGAAATTGCTTTTGATAAAGGCTTAGTACAACCAAAGGTTCCTGTTTTAAGGACGGGTAAAAAAATTGCAGTGATCGGAAGCGGTCCGGCTGGACTAGCAGCGGCAGCACAGCTCAACCAAGCTGGGCACACTGTAACTGTTTTTGAAAGAGATGAAAAGCCTGGTGGACTCTTACGTTATGGCATACCCGATTTCAAATTAGAAAAGAATGTAATTGACAGACGCATTGAACTACTTCAAAAAGAAGGTATCAGTTTTAAATGCAATGCAAACGTAGGTGTTAATATCAACCTAAACGACTTATTAAGAGAATACAACGCTGTTGTCCTTGCTGGCGGATCAACAGTCCCAAGAGATCTCAACATCCCAGGCAGAGATTTAAAAGGCGTTCACTTTGCAATGAATTTCCTCAAACAACAAAATAAAATTGTTGCAGGTGCAGATCCTTTAGCCAACAAAAACATAGAAAGCAACATTATCGATCATATTGTATCCGCAAAAAACAAAAGAGTTGTAGTTATAGGTGGTGGTGATACAGGTAGTGATTGCGTTGGAACATCAAACCGACAAGGTGCTGCTGCAGTTCTTCAATTTGAACTGATGCCAAAACCTCCAGCAGCAAGAACCGACTATATGCCTTGGCCTACCTATCCTATGGTGCTTAAAACAACTACTTCACATGAAGAAGGTTGCTCAAGAGAATGGGCGGTAGCAACAAAAGAATTCATTGGCAATGAACAAGGTGAACTGGTTGCTCTTAAGACAGTCGAGCTCGAATGGAAATCAGTAGATGGAAAACCAAGCTCATTTCTAGAAAAAGCAGGATCAGAAAAAACCATACCCTGCGATCTAGTACTACTAGCTATGGGTTTCATCGCCCCACAAAAAGATGGCTTAATTGACCAACTTGATGTTCAAATTGATGAAAGAGGAAATGTAAAAGCAACCGATAAAGATTATAAAACCAATATCTCTAAAATTTTTACATGTGGAGATATGCGAAGAGGCCAATCTTTGGTTGTTTGGGCAATTAGCGAAGGCAGAGAATGTGCCAAAAAAGTAGATGAATTCCTTATGGGTAGCTCACAACTCGAATCAAAAGACGCCAGCCTATTTCATTTCGCCTAGCATTTTCAATAATAAAAAAATACCTCATAAATCCTAGCCTAAAATCTTTTACAACGATTTACGTATAATGTATTTTTATATGTATATATTTTCAAACATATACTTTTCCACATTTTTTTCTTAATAATAATGCATTTAATTGATTTTAAACTATTTATGAAATTATTTATAACATATTATGATTTTTTATATGTTTAATTATAATGGTATTTAGGTTACTATTTTATAGTTTTGGCATAAATAATTAAATAATTTATAACCAAAACAACTATAATGAAGTCCAGAATTGTAAGAGACAGGCTCCCCTTCATTCTTTTAGCCCTTCTAGCTGTAGCAGCAATTTTCACCCCCGTTTTACCCAATTTTGAGGATAAGGCTGGGGTTTATAATGGCGCTGATATAACCTGGGTATTGATTTCTACTGCCTTGGTTTTTTTGATGACTCCCGGACTTGCCTTTTTTTATGGCGGTATGGTGCATAGAAAGAATGTGATTTCCACCATGATCAAGAGCACCGTAGCAGCTGGTGTGGTGACTATTATTTGGGTAACCTTTGGCTATAGCTTATGTTTTGGTGATTCAATCGGAGGATTTGTAGGAAACCCCCTAACCCACCTATTTTTCAAGGATGTAAACAATGCAGAGCCGTGGGGACTTGCACCTACTATTCCAAAAACATTGTTTTCACTTTTCCAATTGATGTTTGCCATCATCACTCCAGGATTGGTAGTTGGAGCCTTAGCTGAAAGGGTAAGATTTACTTCATATATACTTTTCATAGTCTTATTCAGTATTCTTGTTTATGCTCCTCTTGCCCATTGGAGCTGGCATCCAGAAGGCTTTCTTTTCAAAATGGGAGCATTGGATTTTGCAGGTGGCACAGTCGTTCACATTTCAGCAGGTTGTGCAGCACTAGCTGGTGTTTTGGTTTTGAAAAGAAGAAAAGCACATATTGAGGGTGCTGAAATTCCACCTGCCAATGTACCTTATGTTTTAATAGGAACAGGTCTTTTATGGTTTGGCTGGTTTGGCTTCAATGCAGGTTCAGCATTAGGTGCAAATGGATTAGCAGTTTCTGCTTTTGCTACTACAAATACAGCTGCTGGTGCAGCCGGACTATCATGGATGTTCTTTGATGTTATGAAAGGAAAGAAGCCTTCTGTACTAGG
>JBDLUR010000237.1:0-5320 GCA_039805205.1 Bacteroidota bacterium | reverse complement strand
CCATAACGGATATCAGCACCCATTCTCTTGGCTTGTTTCTCAAAGTCAACCATCATTTCAGGTCCTTGTACCCCATCAGGATAACCAGGATAATTTTCTACTTCAGTAGTGATGGTCAATTGACCACCAGGTTGAATACCTTGATATAAAACAGGATTTAAATTAGCACGAGAAGTATATATAGCAGCAGTGTAGCCTGCTGGTCCAGATCCAATAATCAAACAACTAACTTTTTCAATTGTAGTACTCATAGTTTTAGTTTTCGAACAGCAAAATTACACTATTTAGGAATTATGATTGTGTGATATTGGGCACCATATCCACCAAAATACCCCAAAGCGTCATTTGAAATGTTTCCTAAAATTCGTGTGGGACTCGAAAATGGATTTCCAATACTTTGAAAAGAGAATTCATAGGTGCGCCAAAAATCATAGGTAGCCTTATCTATGTTGCATAATTTTAAAGTAACGGTATCTCCTCGTTTGAAAAAGCTCAAACTATCAGAAAATTCAGCGTTTTTATCAAAGCCTTTGTCCACTTGAACTGTATAAGTACTTCCATCTATAATTTGATCGTCAAAAACACTATTAAAACCAGCCAGGAAAGGTTCTTGTCCCCTTTTTGTAAAATACCTTATAAAATCTCCATAGCCTGGTTTATCGGTACCCGTTAGCATCAATCTTACATCATTTGAATCATCCGCAAGAGGTACTTTTTCCCAAAACAAAGAATCCACTTTTCTGGTCAATTGGGGTATAGTAGTTGAAGCAGTATAAATATTACCCATGGCTTCTATGCGCAGGTCATACTTTGCACCCAATTTACCTCTGAAGAACTGATTGGATCCTGAAGTAGTGTAGAAATAAACTTTGGTATTTCCTCTAACCACTGAGTCTTCTGTCAAGTTAACTGTTGTAGTTCCATCTGTGATTGAAATTTTCGCATTTCTAACCAAGGAGGATGATAAGATGGCAGGATTAATTTTTCCGAAGAAGTCGAGGTTCTGTGATAAAAATACAATCGGAGGTTGATTATTTTCGATTGTAGCTTCAACTACAAGTCGTGTTTGACTTGCATCAAGTTTAATATTGATATCCTTTTCACAGGATACTAAAAACAGGATAAGGATGAGGAACAGATTACGCATATCCTTGTAAACAACTTTAAGCAAAAACAGTTTAAAAAAAACCCCGCTAGAGAGCGGGGTTGACAGTACTTATTAACCTAAATATGCTTTCAGCGCATTGCTGTATCTGGCTTTTTGTAGACGTTTAATCGCTCTTTCTTTGATCTGGCGAATACGCTCTTTGGTAAGATCATACTTTTGACCAATCTGTTCGATAGTAACTCCATTTTCACCATCCAATCCGAAATAAGCATTTACTATCTCAGCTTCTCTTGGACTAAGTGACTTTAACACTCTTCTGATTTCAGCACGCAATGAATCTTTCATTACATCATCATCAGTATCATCTCCACCTTCCAATAAATCACCCATAGCAACATCTTCTGCTTCATGCACTGGAGCATCAAGTGAAGTGTGACGGGTATTGCTTTGGAAAATATTGTTGATTTCAGTCTCACTCATTTCAAGGATCTCAGCTAACTCTTCAGTTGATGGCTCACGCTCATGCTCCTGCTCGAAAGCCATGTAAGCCTTGTTTGCTTTATTGTAAGTACCAATCTTATTTTGTGGAAGACGAACCAAACGACCTTGTTCAGCCAAAGCTTGTAAGATAGATTGACGAATCCACCATACTGCGTAAGAGATGAATTTGAAACCTTTGGTTTCATCAAATCTTTGAGCAGCTTTAATCAAACCAAGATTTCCTTCATTGATCAAATCACTTAGAGAAAGACCTTGGTGTTGGTATTGTTTTGCTACTGATACAACGAAACGAAGGTTGGCTTGTACCAATTTATCCAAAGAACGTTGATCATTCATTTTGATACGCTGAGCAAGAATAGTTTCTTCTTCTGGCGTAATCATTGATATTTTAGAAATTTCCTGTAGATACTTTTCTACCGCTTGAGAGTCACGGTTGGTAATCTGTGTAGCTATCTTTAATTGCCTCATAATCTAATGGGTTCTGTCTAAGTAAGACAGTTTATAATGGTTGAATGGTGCTAAGAAAATGTTATTTCCAGAGAATAAGGACGGTCCTGCAAAGGTAAAATTCCTTTCGCACATATCATAGTTATTAAACAAAAAATTGATCCGTTTTTACCCACTTTAAACAAAAAAAATGGGTAAAAGTTTGAAAATAGGTTAGTTATGCAAGGCCGATGTTTTAAATTTGTCAAATGATCGTTGATTTCAGGTCGGACACCGTTACAAAACCCACAAAAGCCATGCTGGAAGCCATGCACAATGCACCAGTGGGAGATGATGTTTTTGGAGAAGATCCCTCTATTAATGCTTTGGAAGAACATGCTGCTGCACTTTTTGGTATGGAAAAGGCAATTTTTTGCCCAAGTGGCACCATGACCAATCAAATTGCCATTAAATGCCATACCCAACCTGGTGATGAGGTAATTTGTGATGAGCTTTCACACGTATACCAATATGAAGGAGGAGGAATAGCATCAAATTCCGGTGCATCAGTAAAACTTTTGCAAGGAGATAGAGGTAGAATAACAGCAGATTTAGTAGCGCAAAACATACAGCCGGACGACGTACATCGTCCCGTTTCCAGTCTTGTTGTGGTTGAAAATACCTCAAATCGAGGTGGTGGAAGCTGTTACGACTTTGCTGCACTTGAACAAATTGGACAAGTTTGTAAAGAAAAAAACCTAGCCTTTCATATTGATGGTGCTAGGTTATTCAATGCTTTGGTAGCCAAAAAAGAATCAACATTACAATATGGCAAACTGTTTGATTCAATTTCCATTTGCTTGAGTAAGGGACTAGGAGCCCCTGTTGGCAGTCTCCTTTTGGGCAAACAAGATTTCATCAAAAAGGCAAGACGGGTAAGAAAAGTATTTGGTGGAGGCATGCGCCAGGCGGGAAGTTTGGCAGCTGCGGGATTATTCGCTTTGGAAAATCACATTGATAGGTTGCAAAGCGACCATGAGCAGGCAACTCAACTCAATGCCATGCTCAGTTCTCTCCCATTTGTAAAGGAAATTCTACCTGTTGAAACGAATATTATCATTGCTGAATGTAACAGTGATTTTGATTTGTTGGGCTGGCAATCTAAAATGAAAGAAAATGGCATTCTTTTTTATGCCATTTCGAAAAATAAATTCAGGCTGGTCACTCATCTGGATATTACACCAGACATGATCAACTATTTTGAAAAAACTTTAAAGTCGACTTACTAATGTTCCCCTCAATTGAACCAACAACTACTTCCGCTTGGAAGCAACTTTCTACTCATGCTGAAGCAATGAAAAAAGTGCACTTGAGAGCACTTTTTGCCAATGACCCAACTCGTTTCGACTCTTTTTCCCAGACTGATGGGAACCTTTTATTTGACTACTCAAAAAATATCATTACCCAAGAGACCATTCAATTGTTGATGGACTTGGCAAGGGAGTGTGGTTTGCCTGAGGCAATTGAATCGATGTTTGCTGGTGAGAAAATCAACAGGACAGAGAACAGAGCGGTTTTACATACTGCGCTTCGTAACCTAAGCGGCCAGTCGTTTCAAACTGATGGCAAAGACATCATGTCAGACATCCTAAGGGTCTTGTCTCAAATGAAAGGAATTTGCAAAAAAGTCCATTCTGGAGAATGGAAGGGATACACTGGCAAACCTATCAAGCACATTGTCAACATCGGAATTGGCGGTAGTGATTTAGGTCCAGTTATGGTAACCGAAGCCCTAAAGCCATATTGGGTAGATGGTATTCAAGTCCATTTTGTTTCCAATGTTGATGGCACGCATATTGCTGAATGTCTGAAAGTTATAGAGGCTGACTCAACCTTATTTTTAATTGCCTCCAAGACCTTTACCACACAAGAAACCATGACCAATGCCCATTCGGCAAGAAATTGGTTTTTGGAGCATGCTAAAGATCCAGCACATGTAGCCAAGCATTTTGTTGCTTTATCAACAAATGAAAAGGCCGTTACAGCTTTCGGTATCGACAAAGAAAACATGTTCGAATTTTGGGATTGGGTTGGTGGACGATATAGTCTTTGGAGTGCCATTGGTTTGTCGATAGCCTTGACCATTGGTTATGATAATTTTGAGCAATTATTGGCAGGAGCTCATTCCATGGATATGCATTTCAAAAATCAACCTTTGGAAGAGAACATTCCTGTGAAGATGGCTTTAATCGGACTCTGGTATGTCAATTTCTTTGGTGTACAATCAGAGGCTATTCTACCTTACGACCAATACCTCCATCGTTTTGCTGCTTATTTCCAACAAGGAAACATGGAAAGCAACGGTAAATATGTTGATAGAAATGGTAAACCTCTCACCTATTCTAGCGGTCCTGTTATCTGGGGAGAACCTGGAACGAATGGACAACATGCATTCTACCAATTGATCCATCAGGGAACCTTACTCATACCATGTGATTTCATTGCACCCGCAATAAGCCATAACCCAATTGGCGATCATCATCCTAAATTGCTTTCCAATTTCTTTGCGCAGACTGAGGCGCTGATGAATGGAAAAACTAAAGAAGAAGTTGAAGCAGAACTTAAGGGAATGCCCGAAGAAGATAAAAACAAATTGGTTCCTTTTAAAATATTTGAAGGCAACAGACCAACCAACTCATTCTTGGTTAAACAGATCAATCCTTTTGAATTGGGAAAATTGATTGCTGCTTATGAACACAAAATCTATGTTCAAGGTGTATTGTGGAACATTTACAGCTTCGACCAATGGGGTGTAGAGCTAGGCAAGCAATTGGCGAATAAAATACTTCCAGAGCTTGTGTCAGAAGATCAAATAAATAGTCATGATCAGTCAACAAACGGATTGATTAACAAATACAAAACTTGGATAAAATAAAAAAAGGAGCAGTAATGCTCCTTTTGAATTTTGTGTTAATCATAACTACCATTTATCAACTGGCTCATCAGCACCATTATCACCTGATGACATATCAGGAGCTGAAGGTGCAGCTGGAGCTTCAGGTACTTCGGAAGAAGCAGAAGGTGTATACGGAGCAGCTGTAGCAGGCGAAGCTTCGTAGCCAGACCCACCTTCTTGTCCATCTTCATCGTACTCATGGTTGAAAGCATCGAAATCAAAATCAGGCATCAGTTCTGTTTTTACATGGTCGACTGCCTCGTTCAATGCTTTGAGAAATTTATTGAAGTCTTCTTTGTACAAAAAAGACTTCAATAAATTTCTCAAAG
>JBDLUR010000236.1:0-11398 GCA_039805205.1 Bacteroidota bacterium | reverse complement strand
CCGATAAAACACTGAAGCCATTACTGATTACAAACATCAAAACAGACATCCAGATGATTCTCCAAAACTGCGTTCTTTTGGGAATCATTCTTTTGTAAAAAGTAAAAAACGCTACATAGATTCCGCCACCAAGTAAATGTCTTAAACCTGAAAGTTGCAAGGCTGGCAGGTATTTTACGCCAACTTTTGATGCAATCCAAGTAGTGCCCCATAAAATTGAAACCAAAGCGACTGCAAAAAGTGCTTTTGTACGGGCTGGATTTTCTGCAGTTTGTTTCAATGGAGGTAAATAGTGTTTTTAATTACAATTTGATATTAATGTCTGAAATGACGCAGCCCAGTCATGACCATCGCAAGTCCATTGTTCTTACAATACTCGATTGAGTCTTTGTCGCGAATAGAACCTCCTGGTTGAATATATGCAGTGATTCCTTCTGCATGTCCCATGCTCACACAATCGTTAAAGGGGAAGAAGGCATCACTGGCCATAACCGCACCTTGTAAATCGAATTTAAACTGTTTAGCTTTTTCGATTGCATGTCTCAAAGAATCGATCCTTGATGTTTGTCCGCATCCTTTCCCAATTAATTGTAAGTCCTTGGTAAGGGCGATTGCATTTGATTTTAAATGTTTACATACTTTATTCGCAAATATCAATTCTTGTTTTTCAGCTTCGCTGCAAGTTCTTCCACCTACTTCTTCCCACTTATCATAATTTCCCTCATCAACTTGTTGTTGTAATACGCCGTTTAAAAGCGACTTAAACTGTGTTTTGTTGGTTGCTTTCTTTTTTTGTACCAACAGTATTCTATTCTTCTTGGTAGTGAGCATTGTTAGGGCATCCTCTTCAAATGCAGGTGCAATCAATACTTCAAAGAAAAGTTCATTGATTTGTTCTGCTGTTGCTTTATCAATCGACTTGTTGCAAACTAAAACACCACCAAATGCACTTTCAGGATCTCCCTCTAAAGCACTTTTCCATGCAGCTGAAGTAGTACTTCTTGTAGCAATGCCACAAACATTGGTATGTTTGATAATTGCAAATGTTGCATCTTCTTCATTGGCAAATTCATCTATCAATTGTGTTGCTGCTTCAACATCAACCAAATTATTGTAGGATAGTTCCTTGCCATGAATTTGATTAAAGACTTCCTCTAGTTTACCATAGAATACACCTCTTTGGTGTGGGTTTTCACCATATCTAAGTACTTGAGGATTGCCTTGGGCATAAACAAATTCTTGTGCTGGGTCAGTTGCAAAATAGTTTGAGATTGCTGCATCGTAGTGAGCAACAACATCAAATGCTTTAGCTGCATAGGATCGTCTTTGCTCAATGCTGGTGCTGCAATCTTGTTTATCAAGCAATTCTACTACATCATTGTAATCAGCTTTTGAAGCAACTACCAATAAGTCGCTAAAATTCTTTGCAGCAGCCCTAATCATAGACGGTCCGCCAATATCTATTTTTTCAATGATGAGTTTTTCTTCACTTGTCTGCGCCACTGTTTCTTCAAAAGGGTAAAGGTCAACAATGACTAAATCTATTTCTGGAATTTCATATTCCTTCATTTCCTGTAAATCTTGTTCAACAGCTCTTCTTCCCAGAATACCACCAAAGATTTTAGGATGCAAGGTCTTTACCCTACCACCCAAGATCGATGGATAGTCAGTCACCGATTCTACAGGGATACATTCTAATCCTAGTTTCTCTATAAACTGTTGTGTGCCACCTGTTGAGTAGATAGCAACCCCATTTTTGTGAAGCAGTTGCACAAGTGGTTCTAATCCATCTTTATAAAATACAGAAATCAGTGCAGATCTAATTTTTTTATGCATAATACTCTTTTAAGCGGTAGCAATCCTACCTGTGTTCACATGATAAAATATAAGCACCCTTTTCAGGGGTAGAATGAAGTGGCAAATGTACTTCTTGTGCTTGTTTTTCCCATTGCTTAATTTTCCACAGTTTGGTTGAACCATCTGTAATTAGCTGAATAGGTCTTTCCCTCTCTTCAATCAATTGTAGAATAGAAGGGGTGGTTTGTGTGAATCCAGATAGCAGTATAGCTTGGCCGACTCCTTTTTGCCTGTTCAATTCGATTATTGCTGCCTGGTCTTTTAGCGTATATAGTTTCCATTCAGTTATGCCTAAATCATTGCCCAATGACCGTAGTTGTCTTTTGAAAAAAGGCCTGTTGCTAACCTGTTTTGAAGAGGTGACCAGAATGCCTTGACTGCCGTGTTGATGAACAATACAAGTCGCATTTTTAACATGTAATACTAGTATCCTTTTTAATGTGTTTAATCGATATTGTTCGATTTGATAAATACTTAAGAAAATTAAGAGTAAACATAGATAGGGTAAGGGGGATCTCTTTTTTGTAGTAAGAAAAACAAAAGTTAGGTAAGCTATCGCAGCAAATAGGCAAATTGTAAATGGAAGGGTTGTTTTAATATGTATCGCGTTAAAAGGGATATTGGCTACTTTGTCTATGTAACTATTCATCATTTGGATACAACAATGAATGATAAAAGAAATCGGTGCTGTTGGTAGAAAAAGGATACTTGTAAAACAGAGTAAAATCGCCAATAACAATACAAAATTAGAGATGGGTACGGCTACCATATTGGTAATCAAAAAAAGTACAGGAAACTGTTTGAAATGAAAAAGCACAAATGGTGTAGTTAGTATTTGTGCTGCAAGTGTTATAGACACCATACTCCAAAGCTGTTTGAGTAATTTATTTTTTACATACATCCATTTTGAAATCAGGGGTTCATAAATTAGGATAGATAAGACTGCAGCATAACTCAACTGAAATCCAATGTCACTTATAAATGATGGCTGTATTATAAGTAACATAAATGCAGAAGTAAATAACGCGTTTATACTTCCAGATTTTTTCAGTAAAACATTGCCCCAAAGAACAATGCTAAATACTACCACACTTCTTAGTACAGAAGCAGATGCTCCACTAACTAAAGCAAAGGTCCAAAGGAAGGGTAGTATTAATCCGAATCCCAGGTATCTGGCTATTTTTCGCCTTGCTATCAGGCTAAAAAAGTTGGCTAGTACTGAAAAAATTAATCCCAGATGCATTCCTGAGACAGCAATGATGTGCGAAACTCCTGTTAATGTATATTGCTCTTGCAGTTGTTCATCTAGATCTTCTTTATAGCCTATCAAAAGAGCTTCGGTCAAACCAGCATCCAGTGGATTTTCTAAAGCCAATTGTAGCGTGCTTATAATCCATGTTCTCATGGTGTGTAAGAGTGACAAAAACCTATTTTCTTGGTGTTTGAGTTTAACGCAATCTTCATTGTTGTTTAAGAATACCGTATACTGAATGCTGTTTTTTTTCGCGTATGCTGCAAAGTCGAAACTACCTGGGTTATATACTGTTTTTATTTTTTTTGGTTTGTTGATGGTTAATAAAATATCACCCATTCCTACATTCTTCATCGATAAAGAGAGATAGGTATACGCTTTGAAGTGATGAATCTTATGATCATCATCCTTTATATAAATCTTTGAAATATATCGATTGTATTTTTCACCTGGGTTATCGAGTTGAAGCAAGTGAATGATGTACTCTTTGTTAGGTTGAACATCTAACTGCGTGTTCGTTAGAAAACTATTACAATTAAAACCGAGTAAAAAGAGATGGATCTGAAGGAGTAGGCCTATTCTTTTTCTGTATTTCCATCTTATGGATGGTTTAATGTTTTCTAACAGTAACAAAAAAGCAAAAACAATGATTAGGAGTATAATATTGACTGGCCTTGTTTCTACACCTGTCAATATCCCCAAAGTGAAAGGAATAAGAATTCTTACAAAAGGGTATTCGCTGAACAAGGGGCTATACTTAAGGACTAAAATTAATTATTGGCCGACTGACAAATAGGGGATTTTAACGCATGTTGTGAGTGATTATTATCCTTCTGTAATTGTCAAATACAGTAACTTAGCCTCAAACAGACTGTGATGAAAATCTTACAAGTTATATTAATGGGCTTTTTTATGGTAGTGCTTTTTTCATGTACCACTACCAAAATATATTTTGTAAGACACGCAGAAAAATCTTTGACTGTCAAAACAGATCCGCCATTAACAGCAGAGGGCGAACAGAGGGCGCTTGATTTGGAAAAGGCATTAAAAGGGAAGAAGATTAAACATATATACTCTACCCAGACAAAGCGTACTGTTTCTACTGCAAAGCCATTGTCTGAAAGCCTATCAATAGCCATTACCTATTATGCGCATGACACCATGCCTAAATTCTTGTATAGAATGCTTGAATCAGGGGGAAATTCCTTGGTTGTAGGCCATAGTAATACCGTGCTAAAGATGATAGAAGAACTTGATTTGCGTCCTTCTAAGAAAGAAATCCCAGATGCTGAATATGATAATTTATTTGTGGTTTACCTGAAAAGTAAAAATGGCAGAGGTGGTTATTCCCTTAAGTTAAAAGAGCAAAAGTATGGGAAACCTTCAGTCAGCCAATCTGCTAAAAATCAAGTCCCAATGCAAAATACCATGATGGGTTCCCTTTAAAAAATCCGCCCATTGGCCATCCCGCATCAACTCTTAAAAAGTAGCCCAATAAAGTACTGCGTGCTCCAAATCCATAACCACCAACAAATGGGCCAACACCGCCTGTTTTAATGATGACTTGAACTGGAGGTAATCCATATACTTCGTAAGGTCGACTTAATTGTTTGAACTGTCCATTCCATGCAGCACCTAAGTCGGTAAATTGGACAAGTTGTAAATTCCTCAAAAAAGCATTGTTGATAGGCCTATTGATAAAGGTAGAGAGTAGTGGCAATCTAAATTCTGAATTGATAACAATGTTGTTATTGCCATTTGCCACATTTTGTTTATGTCCTCTCAAGTTTAAGGCTAAGGTTTGGTAAGCGTAGTCTTGGTCTGGCGCAGGTATAACACCATTATTGAATTTTGGTGTTAGCCAACCATCAACACCACCCAAATAGTAAATGACTTTTTCTGAGCCAAATGAGAAATCAGCGGCAGCTCTACCAGCCCAAATAAAATTTCTAAAGATGGGGTAATAATAACGGAGATCGCCACCTACATTGAACATGAAACTTCCGTTTGTCTTTCTATTGACTAACCTTGAATTGATATCTGTATAGACTTTATAACGAAGTCCATTCCAAATATTTAAAGTTGGTGTAATCGTGTTATCATGAACATATTCTAATCTTAACAAAGCATACTTTAATACGGTATCTGGCATGCTAAGTGAAGGAGTAAAGTTGGCATCTGAATAGATGATTGACCTATCGCTTCTATAGCCCAATGAGGCTCTAATGCTTTTAACTTCGTTGAAAGGGTAGCTAACATTGAACTGGAAGAGATTAGAGGCCATTCGGTTTCTTAACTGCGACTTAATATCGTTGAAATCGTAGATAGGATACCATTCTTGATTACTCCTATAGTAAGTGAGTCCCCAATCAAATCTTCTTTTCAGGTTTTGGAAGGAAGCGAGATAGTCATTGTCTCTTAAATTGGTTGCCAATCTAAAACCACCGATGAATTTCTTGTCTTCCATCAAATCGGAAATGCCCATTCTTAGGATACCATTCAAGTTATCGGTGTTAGATAGATAAATAGGACCAGCGCCACCACCGTAGGGTTGATAGCGGTTCACTAACACTGAGTTATTGAAACCAGACACAATATAATCAGAGCCAAACTTTAGTTTGTAATCAAACATCTTGGCCTTCTTGATAACATCTTCTCTTTGCTCAACAATTTCTTCAACTGCAGTTACTGGGTTTAACGCTTTAGCTTGTTCTTCAAACTCAGTTTGGAACATTACAGCTTTTTTCTCTCCCTGTTCTGCTTTAGTAGTCTCTTTTTGGTAGATGGTAGCGCCAACTTTTTTCTTTCGTTGTTCATCCATTAACTCTTTTATGTAAGCAGTAGGCTTAGCATTGACATTGCGCTTGAGTAAAGCTGATTCGTTGATCTTTAATTTGTAAAGGAATTTAAGATCGCCTTCTTGTCTTACTTCACTTACCTGATTATTATCTCCAGCTCCTCTGGTTTCTTGGAGACTACTTTGGTAGTTCGTAATAGGGAATACATAGGTGCTATCATTGGTAATTGAGATATAACCGATAGAATCGGGAGCTGTTTTTTCCCAGGCTTTCAATGTGGAGTCTAATTCTTTTTTATCTGGGTTTCTTAAGAAGTCGTCACCAATAGTATAGATGGTATCTAATCCGGCCCTTTGAGTTGTAAAATATCCTGCGTATCTATTGCCAATACCATTAGCATCACTTACGAATGTAAAGTGATTGACATTGTATTGTAATGGATATCTGGCTTGACCAAATGGTTGTTTCGTTAACATGGTAATCTGACGGAAATCACTTTTCGTCCAGTTGTCCACCATGAAAATATTAAAGTTATTCCTGGATGGTATTGCAGTATCTGCTTTTGCTGCATTGGCAGAGGGCCTATTAGACGAGAATAAAATTCCATTCTTATTGGGAAAGGCTGCAAATGAAGGATCAAGGTCGTCGTAAATATCATTTGTGATCTGATCAATGGATCTTTCATTGATCTTATAAACGAATATATCAGTCTGACCATTTTTTGCTGCGCTCATCACCAGCGTATTGTTGTCGAGCATAAACTTGGCGTCCTGAATTTGCTGGAAATCGTCTAAGGTCTGTTTGTTTGTCTTGATACGAGATACGATATCGTAGATAAACATTTTGATTTTACCTTCTTCCGTGTATACCACAAGCAATCTAGATCCCTTTGGATCCCACGCTAGGATAGGGTAATTGGGATTGAGTTCATCTTGGTAATTCAGGATACCAGCCTTTAGTAATATTTTTCTTTTTTCAGAAAGGTCTTCAAATACAACTCTGTAGATTCCTTTTTTGTATTGAACCATTGCATAGGTATTGTTTCTAGCAATTGGGTTTGCTTGAAAACTATAAAAATCTTCACGTATACTTTTTTCTTCTATGGCTACAATATTTCCTTTGGGGAGGTTTCTTCTACCACGGGTATCTTCTAAATATTTGTCAGCCTCAACCTGCATGAATTCTTGCAAGAGGTCTTTGAATTTTTGTTTGGTAATTTTTAAACTTGCTGCATTAAGGCTTTTGTAAATTCTGGATAAATAAAGAAAGTAGGTGATGTTGTCTTTTTTGTATTTCTCGCCAATAAACCTCCAGAAAGAATGTCCAGCTAGTTGTGGTTCTGCAAATGCAAATTGATAGAAGGTTTTGTACTTACCAGAGAGTAAAGCAGATTTTAATTGGTCATCGAGTTTCGGACTCCAATTTTCTCCAACATAGGATACATATCCATCGGTGAGCCATTTAGGCAAATCTAATAAAGCTTGGTTGCTAGCAAATTCTCCAAGGTCATCGCCAAATAACATGTTTTGAACCAGGATTTGAGCAATGCCCTGACGAATTTTGATCCTGAGTTCATTGAGGTTGCCATTGTAGAACACAACCATTTTGTTGTTAACCAGTTTAGTTACACCGCCAGTGTTTTGCCAATCAATTCCAAGTCCAATATTGGATTGTCTGAATTCTGAAAAACTATTATAAACTACAATGTTAGCTCTTCTTTGAAGTCCATATTCTACAAACTCCTCAACTGCTGCAATTTCTTCTTCTGCAACTTGTGCAACAAACTTTCCAAGTGAGAGACCACCATCATGGTAGTAGGTGTTGAAATTTCTGGTTTGGTAGTATTTCCAGCTTATTTTTTTATACTGCACCCTATTCTTTCCAAATTCAACTGTACTCACTTGTCCTGATACTTGCAGGGCGAAAAAAACAAAGGCTAAAAAAGAGTAGACTGATTTTCTCATGCGACGATGATTCAAGATGAATTGGGTACCTTTGTGAGCAATAAAATTAAAGCTTTTAACCTAGAAATTTGCCCTATGCTAAACGTTAAAATTTTCCAATTTAACCCCTTGCAGGAAAACACCTATTTGGTGTACGATGATCAAAAAAACTGCCTGATTTTTGATCCAGGCTGTTATTTTGACAATGAAAGGGACCTTTTGGTTGATTTTATTGCTAAAAACGGACTCCTTCCGGTTCAGTTGTGGAATACCCACTGTCATTTAGACCATGTATTTGGCAATAAGTTTATCCATGAGCATTACGGCTTGTTTCTGCATATCCATGAAGGGGAGAAAAAGGTCCTGGACAGGGCTCCTGAAAGTGGCCTGATGTGGAATATACCTTTTGACAATTACAATGGGCCGATTGAAACTATCGCTTCAGAAACAAGCATCAATTTTGGAGGAGAAAGCGTTCAGGTCTTAGAGACACCTGGTCATTCTCCAGCGAGTATAAGTTTTTATTTCCCTGAATCAGGATTTGTCATTGCTGGCGATGTTTTGTTCAGAGAAAGTGTAGGAAGAACGGATTTGCCAGGGGCAAATCCGGACATCTTAGTAAAAAGCATTTTAGAAAAACTCTATACCTTGCCAGAGGAAACTATTGTTTATTCAGGGCATGGCGTGCCCACAACAATCGGACATGAAAAACGACACAATCCCTTTGTCAAAGCTTAAGTAATTACCTGTATATTTTTTGCAGTATAGGAATCTTAATGAACTCCTTTCTTTCTTTTTTTAATACAATTGCTATAAAAGCCAAGATGAATAGGGTAGCTAAACCATGAAGTAGGAAGATGTTCAGCTCCATTGATCGGAGGGTAAAGTGAATTCCAAAAAGCGCAATAGCTATTGCTATATAAAGCAGTCCATTTTTTAAATCGTACGGAATGGGATAATGTTTTTGTCCCTTTACATAACTAATAATCATCATGCTGCCATAACAAACAACAGTCGCAATGGCACAGGCAAGGTAGCCGAGATAAGGAATTAAAAGATAGTTTACTAAAACAGTTAATCCAGCCCCAATCAATGTAATAGTAGCACCTACCATGGTCTTGTTAGTCAGTTTGTACCAAACAGACATGTTATAGTAGATACCTAAAAAGATTTTAGCCAGCATCAGTATAGGTACTATGAAAAGCCCCTGCAAGTATTCTGGATTTTTTTTGATACCCATGAAATGCTTCCAAATGTCTAGGTACATCACAACGCCAAGAAAACAAAGGCTACATACAATGATAAAAAAGTGCATCACTTTTGCATAAGTTTCTCTTGCATTTTCTTTGGTTGATTGTTTAAAAAAGAAAGGTTCTGCACCCATTCTGAAGGTTTGAATAAACAACACTATGAGCACTGCCAATTTATAATTGGCGCTATAAATACCATTGGCAGATCTAGCCTCATCTATTGTGCCATTATAGTGGTAAACAATCATGAACCTATCGATTGTTTCATTGATGATACCTCCAAATCCAACAATGATTAAGGGCGTAGAATAAATAAAAATATCCCGCAAGAGTTTTTTATCGATCTGAAATTTAAATCCTGAAAATTCTGTAATCAATAGAAGTAGGGTGACTGACGAGGCAATCAAATTGGCAATAAAGACATAGCCAATGCCAATAGTAGGGTTGTAGAGTGATGCAAATAGGTTTTGTTTTCCTGCCTCAAAATCTGATTTGCAGAAGTAAAGAAAGAAAATCACAAAGAACATGTTTGTCAGTATGTTCAATAATTTAATCAATGCGAACTTTTTTGGCTTACCGTCTTGTCGCAGTTTTGAGAAAGGCAACACTGCAATGGTGTCAAGCGCTACAATCAATACTACATAAATTAACCATTCTGGATGGGTGCCCAATTTCATAACATCGGCAACAAACTGTATGGGTAAAATAAGCAGCAATGCAAAAACAGTTGTTGTCATGAGTAGCATGCTCAATGAGGTATTGAACACTTTTCTTGGGTCTTCAATTTGGGTGAACCTAAAAAAAGAGGTTTCCATCCCATAGGTAAAAATGATGTTGAGGAAAGCTGCTGTAGCAAAAAGAATAGAGATATCACCATAATCTGCAGATCCGTAGATGTAGGTTAAAATTGGTGTTAGCAAGTAGTTGATGAATCTCCCAACTATATTGCTGAGTCCGTACCAAATAGTTTGATTTGCTAGTTGTCTTATCCCTGCCAATGCTAATTCTTTAGTCAAAAATAAGGCTTATGTAATGTCTTTGTGTAGGTAAGTCGCCATTTCCTATTTTTACAGGAACTAATTAAGGATTCATGAGAGTTGTTGTTCAAAGGGTTTCAAGTGCTTCAGTGGAGGTTGAAGGTTCGGTTGTTGGTTCTATTCACAAAGGCATGATGGTTTTGGTGGGCATTGAGGATGCTGATTCCATAGAGGATGTGCAATGGTTATCTGCGAAGCTAACACAGTTGCGTATTTTCAATGATGAGGCTGGGGTGATGAATTTCTCTTTAAAAGATATTAGTGGTGAAATCTTATTAGTAAGTCAATTTACCTTGCATGCATCTACGAAAAAAGGCAATAGGCCTTCCTATATCAAAGCAGCAAGGCCAGAAACGGCTATACCTATTTATGAAAAATTCAAGCAACAATTGGAAATGGATTTAGGAAGGACTGTAGCTACTGGTATATTTGGTGCCGACATGAAAGTAAGTTTAATCAATGATGGTCCGGTTACCATCATCATCGACACAAAAAATAAAGAGTAATGACCCTACAAGAAGCACAAAATCAAGTTGATCATTGGATTAAAAACGTCGGTGTTCGCTATTTTAGCGAGCTGACCAACATGGCCATACTTACAGAGGAGGTTGGAGAATTAGCCAGGATAATGGCTAGGAAATATGGCGACCAATCCTTCAAAAAAACAGAAAATCCAGATGCATTGGCTGATGAAATGGCAGATGTGCTTTGGGTACTTATTTGCCTTGCTAACCAGACAGGAGTAGATCTAACCACGGCATTTGAGCAGAATATGCAAAAAAAGACCAATCGTGATGCCAATCGCCATCAAGAGAACGAAAAACTGAAGTAGTTAGTTTTGCTTTGATAGAAGAAGTGTAATCACCCTTTACCTCGATTTATTATCTTTGCGGCCTATGGTAATCAATGACGCAAACAAGTTTCAGGCAATTATTTCCCATGCCAAAGAATATGGATTTGTTTTTCAATCCAGTGAAATCTATGATGGTTTAAGTGCAGTATATGACTACGGACCATGGGGAAGTGAATTAAAGAAAAATATCAGGGAATATTGGTGGAATGCCATGACCCGTATGCATGATAACATTGTGGGTATTGATGCTGCCATTTTTATGCATCCTACTACCTGGAAAGCTTCTGGTCACGTTGATAATTTTAGTGACCCTATGATCGACAACAAGGATTCTAAAAAAAGATACCGTGTAGATCATTTGATTGAAGCTACAGCAGATGCTTTGAATGCGGAAGGGAAGCAAGCAGA
>JBDLUR010000235.1:0-6161 GCA_039805205.1 Bacteroidota bacterium | reverse complement strand
CTTTAAGATCAATACTTCCATAATCAGCTTCTCTTTTAGCCGTAAAAGCTAAAGTATCAGTCTTGAGGATAGCATTGTCTAAAGTATCTGAGGCAAAGTCTTTTTCAATAATAAGATTATATTTTGTCCCTTCCTTCCATGGTGCAGATAGCGTGATTCTTTTCTGTGTTGAATCTAATTTGATAACGTAATTCGGTATATTTTGAAAGGCAAAATCTGTGAGCCTTAGTTTAGCACTATCGAATGTTTTGAGTGGGTGTTCTGAGTTGAAAATAAGATCAGATAAGAGATCTTGGCGACCACCATCAAAATTATTGGAAAATCTTAGGCGTTTATCATCTGTTCTTTTTGCCCCTTGCTTAGCTGCGGGTTTTTTAACGACTGATGTAGAATCTGTCCTTTCTGCCTCAAATGCATAAAGCACACTACTCGTATCGATGCCTACGATAACTGTATTTTCTAAAAATGCAATCAACTCGCTGGGTTGATCATATTTTCTATCCCCATTTTGATCTCTAATCGCAAAGAGGTTATAAACCCCGGGCTTAAGATTCCTGAACAAAAAGCTGCCATCTCCCTTCAATCTTGAAAAATAACGTGGTTTGACATTTGCTACAGCTGAATCATCAAGGTTATTGTGAAGTACAGCGATTAGCGTGGAATCAATGAGTCCGGTTTCAGCTAGAAAAACCTGTCCAGTTAGAAACGCAGAGTCTATGTAGTTTCCTGTTGAGAACGCATAATTGAAATTCTTTAGCACATTGCCTTCATTAATATCCTTGATTGACTCTCCAAAATCAATAGAATAAGTAGTGTTCGGCTCTAAGGTGTCTTTTATTTTGACGGTGATGGTTCTGAGTTTGCTACTTGGCGAAGGGTTGAGCGTGGGAATGGGGGAGTAGGTTATTTTTTCAAACGGGCTTTCTAGTGTAACGTATTCATCGAAATAAAGTGTAATTCGATCCGACTTAAAATTTTTTGCATTCATTTCTGGAACAGCCAACACTAGTTTTGGTGGTATGGAGTCTTTGGCCCCTCCTGTGGGAGCTACTTGTTGTCCGCATGAAACCAACAACACCGCCGCTAACAATAACCAGTATATTTTATTCATTGCGATGCAAAGTTAAATTATTCCTACTCAGTTCATGCTATTCAACCGTTTAAATCAACTGGTCTTCTTCCTCCGTTTCTGTTACTTCAAGCTTATTGGTTTTTACAAAATTGCACCAATGGCAATCTTCTTTGCCACAGCCTTTGTAAAATTCACGGTTTTGTATCTTTTCCCAAACGCCAACAATTTGCTCTCTTACTAAGTCGGTATCCTCTTTGCTGATCTCTACCTTTTGGGATTTAATTTCTTTTTTAGCATTAGGTTCAATAAAATCAAACTCTGTACTTCTTACCTGGTATTTTCCTTGCTCACTGTTATCTATAAGTAGTTTATAAAATACTGCCTGACGCCAGTAATCACCGCCATTTGGGGGATCTATAGTGGGGTTCTTTAATTTTTTTGATGCGTTATCCGGATTTCCTGTTTTATAATCCACCACGTTCACAAAATGGCCATCAAATTCCATTTTATCTATCTTCCCCTTCAACGGCACTCCATCCACCATTACATTTCTGATGTTGCGTTCTACTGACACGATCTTATTAAAACCGTTGATTCTTTTGGTATAATATTGCTCGAGTACTTCTTTTCCATATTCCATCCTGCGTTCAAACTCTTCCTTGGTAAAGGATTCACGGTGCCTATACATGTAGCTGATGAAATCATCCACAACCGTTTCTTTTTTGGGGAATTCTTTATTGGGATGATCTTTCATTCTGTTGAACATCATTTCAAGTGCATGGTGCACTGCAGAACCGAATTCCAAGGTTTCATTCTTTGGTGAAGGAATGCGAATCAGATTACGGTAGTAGAATTCAAGCGGACAATTTAAATAGTTGTTCAAGGCCGTGACATTCATCATGAATTTATCAAGCGCCTTGTCGATGATATCAGATTCCATCTTGTCAATCACAGGCTCGTGATTAGAAAGTAGCCTAACAAGGTTGAATGTTGTTATTGTCTCTTCACTCAAAACCACTTGTTCTTCCTGGAACGTATGGTTCGTTTTTAATTCCACAACGAACCTACTGGCTTCCATCTCCTTACCATCTTCTTTGAATTTTGCATAGGAAACAGTTAAGTGTTTTTCTGCTCTGGTCAATGCAACATAGAATAACCTTCTAAGTTCTTCTTCTTTATTCACTTCCCCATTGGATATGAATAAAGTATCGGGTAAAGTATAGCCACGGTTATTTGCTTTTTTATTTTCCCAATAACTGGCGTTGCAACCTGCAAAAAATACATGTTCATATTCTAAGCCTTTTGAGCCATGTGCTGTAAGTAGGTTAACACCTTTCTCGTTACCACCAACTTGTACTATTGGGAGTTTGATGTCTTCTGCTTTCATCATTTTAATCACCTTCACAAACTTTCTCAGGTTGAGGGTATGGTCTTTTTTGGTTTCATTTTTCATGAAATCAAAAAATGCAGTGAGTACCTGTAATTGCCAGTGATGGTCTTGTGCACGCATGATAACGCCAAGCAATCCAGTATCTCGGATGATATTCTCCAACAATTGTTGTAAGGTGATGTTGTTGATTGAGCCGATTATGTTTTCGAGAAGTCTTCCGGTTTGTGCCAGTTCATCTGAGATGCTCTTTTCAAATAATGAACCAGCAATTTTATTGGTTTTTTCTTCGATGATTCTCCTGAATCCTGAGCCTTCTTTTTTGTAGAGTCGCTCGTTATTTTCTATACTCAGTTTCGCAATTTCCAAAGCCTGGACACCAAACCAGTCGAAGTGCAAAATTTCAAACAACATCTCGTCTCCACTAAAAGGCATATCCATTTCAGCATCGAGGTATTCGAAAAACAAAATGATCTTCTTGATCAGTGGTAATGATAACAGATCCAGGTTGCGTTTGCTGAAGTAGTTTATTTTTTTGCATTGAAGAAATTCTGCTATTTCTTCTCCATATTTATTCTCCTTGTAAATGACAGCTATCCGCTTGGGCTCTGTACCATTTTGTATTAGTGATTCAATAGATGCTGTAATGCCAATCATTTCTTCTCTTGGCGTTTGGTAGGACTTGATGACCGGAAATTCTGTGATGCCTTGTAATTCTTTTTTACCTGCTGTTAGTATTTTTGATAAGCCTTCTATATGTTTGATTAAGCGTTCTTTGTTGGCATCAATCAATGATTTTGAGACATCAAGAATAGGTTGTATGGAACGGTAGTTCTCCGTGAGCATGATGGTTTTGATATTTGGGTACTTCTGTAAGAACCTCAACATATTATCAACGCTAGCTCCCTGAAACCTGAAAATAGATTGGTCATCATCTCCCACTACAAACAAATTGGGTTCATCCCAATAACTGACGAGTAACTCGACAAGTTTATTTTGTGTGCCACTGGTGTCTTGGTATTCATCCACCAATACATATTGAAATTGCTCTTGGTATTGTGCCAGTAATTCTCTTTTTTCTTCAAAGGCTTTGATCACCCAATTAATCATGTCATCGAAATCATATCGGTTTCGATCGATCATTTTTTTCTGGTATTTTTCAAATTCTTCTACGGCTGCTGTAAGCCTGGCCATTTTATTTTTTTCCTCATTGATTTTATCTTCTTTGAGGTCACCTGCCATGTGCTGGCCAGTTTTTCTCTTGTAAATATATTCATCACGCAAAGGCAGGCTATCAATATATTCTTTAATGCTTTGTTTGAGGTGATCAACACTTAAACCCTCTCTTTTCATGATGCTGAAAAAGAAAAGCAAGTTTTTGGCTTCATAGTACACATCACCTCTGTATCGCTTGAGTGGATTTCCTTTTTTAAACTGATCAATCAATTCGCGAACCAATGCAATAGACTCCAATTCTGAAATAGGGTCCATGCTGTTTTTATCGAAGTGGGATAAATTATCTTGAATGACTTGGTTGCAAAACGAGTGATAGGTGTGGATGTTGACTTTATAGGCATCCGGACCAATCATTTTAATTAGACGCTTGCGCATCGCAATTGCACCAGAGTCTGTGTAGGTCATGCAGAGGATATTTTCCGGACGAGTATCAGTATCCAATAAAATTTTTCCAATTCTGATGGCTAAAATTTGGGTCTTCCCTGTGCCGGGCCCTGCTATTACCATAACTGGACCTTCAGTAGTGTCTACAGCTTCTTTTTGTGCAACGTTTAATGATGCGTATTCTTTTTCAAAAATGTTTTCCATGTTAGCGTGGCTTCTTCAATAATAGTGGTACAAGTTAGAACAACTCCCTCTAATTTGTTGTTAACAACTGATAACACGCAAATTTTATACTTCAAGTTGAAATCTTGTTTCAATACTTAATTTAATCCCAACTATGGCTGTTTATAAATTACAAAAAACTCAATTTCTACCGGTTTCCCTAGATGTGGCATGGGACTTTTTTTCCCATCCCAAGAATTTAGCAGTGATGACTCCGGAATACCTGAACCTCAAGTTCACTAATGAACTCTATGGCGAGGAAATGTACCAGGGGCAGGTGATGACTTACAACGTAAAACCTGTTTTGGGGATACCGATGTTTTGGATGACTGAAATTACCCATGTAGAGCCCAAGAAATTCTTTGTGGATGAACAACGTTTTGGCCCCTATGCTTTATGGCACCATCAACATCATTTTAAAGTTGTGGAAGGTGGGGTAGAGATGACTGACTTAATCCATTATAAAGCCCCTCTAGGGTTTCTTGGAGACATTGCCGTAGCCCTGTTTATCAAAAAACAATTGGAAGGAATATTTGAATTCAGGAAGAAGAAAGTTATAGAGCTTTTTGGCTAACTACTCCCCTCCTAGGATAGGAGGGGCTCCGAGTTCCTGCAGAGCAGGAACGAGAGAGGGGTGGTAAATCACCCCGGCATCCTCGAAATATACTTCTCTATTTGCTTGATCTGGTCAACTACCTGAGCGGTAGAAGGTTTCTGCGCTTTTGCCTTTTTGAAAAAGTCTTTAGCTGCCCTAAATTCTCTTTTCTGCATCATGATTTGGCACATCTGTAAATAAGCCATTGCAGCACTTTCTTTATCTGGAATACCCGCACGAAGTGCTTGTCTGATAAGGCTTTCACCTTCTTTCATGTTTCCCTTCTGCATGGCCATCATACCTAACTGCAGTTTATTTGCGCCTTCTGCTTCTTTCATGGGAAGTCCAAGGTCAAGACTTTTTTTCATGTGCTTTTCTGCTGAATCAAAGTCCTGTTTGGTCATTGCAATATTACCTTTAAGGGTATAATACACTGAACGGATAGGTTTATACAACAGTCCAGGGTACTGAATGCCATCTAATATCTTTTCAGCACCTTCAAAATCACCTTCTTCCAAGTATTCCTGGATGAGACGAAGTGGACCAATAAAGAAATGGGTAAATATGGAAAGAACCGCAATTAGATAAAGGGTTAATGAAGGCCAAAATCCCCAAACAATATTTGCTGCAATACCGAGGGCCAAACTGAAAACACCTATAAGAAGGCGGTATTTGATGTAAAAGTTATACAATTTCATAAGTGACAAAGATAAGGAAAGGATTTAACGGAATGCTAGGGCATTCGGTCAACTTGCCCCAAAAATAGGTCAGAAGGGTAGTCTTTACTGCCAATCGGATTATTCCTTTGTAACAGTAATCATGCGCTCACCCATCACCATTTCTTTATTGGCATTTACCCCCTTTACAATAATCTTGAAGCTGCCTTCAACATCTGAGGTAAAGTATTTTAAGCCTGCTTTGATTTGGTCGGGACTGACATTAACATCTCTCCAAAGTAAATTCCTCATGTCTGGCATACGGTCTGCTTTCTTTGTATGATCCAGGTTTTGGTATGATGAGGGTTCTTGAATGCCATTTAAGATATAGTTTCCTTCGTTGGTGACTTGCTGGATGTTGGCTTGGTCTCCACGGTAAGTTTTAAAATGGACAATACCATTGAAGTCGGCATTACCCTGCATATATTTTCTAGCAACTATTTCAATCGATTTAATTAATAACGGATCTGCTTCAACAAGTGCCTTGGTATTGGTTACAGGAACACCGTCTAAGAGAACAAGTGCTTCTTGTTCGAAGAAAGTTTTATA
>JBDLUR010000234.1:0-7456 GCA_039805205.1 Bacteroidota bacterium | reverse complement strand
AGGTACACCTTTGACAGATGGCGATGATACTTTTTCATGGATTGCTGCACAGTCATGGTCTAATGGCAAAATCGGTTTAATCGGATGTTCATCTACTGCAGAATGGCAAATGGCTGTCGCTGCCCGTAAGCATCCAGCACTTGGTGCTATTGTTGCACAAGGATTTGGTGCGGGGGTTGGTAAGGTAGGTAGATTCCAAGAGCAAGGCAACTGGTACCGTGGTGGTGCACAACAAATGTTATTCACTTCATGGTTGTATGGCACTCAGAACGATCAGTTCAAACCTACTTTGCCTAAAGACATGACCCAGCAGGATTTGATCCGCATTTCACGTTTCTATGATATGGCTACAGAAATGCCAAGGGTAGATTGGGCGAAAGCATTCAATCATTTGCCTGTCAGCGATATCATTAAAAATGTTGATGGGCAAAAAGGCATTTACGATAACCTAGTAGCTAGAAAGCCAAATGATCCGCAGTGGTTTACAGGCGGACTATGGCATGAAAACATGTCGTTAGATATTCCTGGTTATTGGTTTGTGTCTTGGTTTGATGTTTCATCTGGTCCCAATATTGAATTGTTTAATCATGTCCGCAACATTGCAAAAAATAAAGCCATAGCAGATAACCAGTACCTTGTCATTGCACCTGTATTGCACTGTTCTTATAAACGCGCTACAGAAGACACCAAGGTTGGTCAGATGAGTGTAGGAGATGCAAGATTGAATTATGACGAGCTGACTTGGTCGTGGTTCGATCTACATTTAAAAGGAGAGGCCAACGACTTCAAGCAAAAAAATCCTCGTGTGAGATACTATACCATGGGGACTAACAAATGGCAAGCAGCAGATAGCTTTCCTGTGCCTGGTACAACCACTCAAAACATGTGGCTGTCCAGTAACGGACATGCAAATACCAGAAATGGAGATGGTGCGCTTGTAGTTACTCCAGTTAAATCATCAGCGAAACAAGTGACTGATACTTTTACTTATGATCCCATGAATCCAGTACCGTCAGTCGGCGGTAATGTATGTTGTACGGGTAATGCCATTCAGGGCGGTTCATTTGATCAATCAGAAAATGAGTTGCGCAATGATGTATTGGTGTATACTTCTGAGCCATTGAAAGAAGGAATGGAAGTGACAGGTTTCATCGAGTCGACTTTATTTGTCTCATCCACTGGAGCGGATACAGATATTACTTTGAAATTAATTGATGTACATCCTGATGGCAAGGCGTATAACCTTGATGAAACGATACAGCGTATGCGCTATCGCGAAGGATATGATAAGGAGGTCTTCATGGAAAAAGGGAAAGTATACAAAGTGAATATGAGTCCGATGGTTACCAGTAATTATTTTGCTGCTGGACATCGCATCAGGATTGAAGTTTCAAGCAGTAACTTCCCTAGATTTGATCGCAACCTCAATACAGGTGGGGCTAATTATAATGAATCAAAAGCGGTTACAGTTCAGAATACCATCCATCATTCAAAAACCTATCCTTCGGTAGTGAAGATTCCAGTTGCACCAAAAAAATAAGTTGGTGTCATACATCAGTAACTGAAATATATAAATGAAGCACATTAAAAAGAGCCTAACATTTTGGGTACTTACTGCACTTGTATTAGGAATTCTTGTGGGAATTCTATCTCCAAAGACCGGAGTTGCTATGCAGCCCCTTGGAAAATATTTTATTGAATTGGTGAAATTATTTATCAATCCTATTATAGTTGTTACTGTCCTAACAGGAATCTGTGGTATGGAAAGTTTAAAAAAAGTAGGGCGGGTTGGTGCAAAAACATTTATCTATTTTGAGATTGTAACTTCAATAGCATTGGTTATTGGATTGATTGTTGCTTACGTAATCAATCCTGGTGCTGGGATAGATCGTTCAAAATTTACGATTCAGGATTTTGGAAAATATAAGGGAAATAGCAGTTCAATCGACTGGTTCCATTTTTTACAAGGTAATCTTACAATTCAACTTTTATTTATATCAATAGCTGTAGGAATTATTTTGTCAAAATGGTCTAAGAAATATATAGTACTTGATAAAGTAAAATGGGTTTCTAAATATTTATTTCTGGCATTACAATATGTGTTAAAGTTATCTCCAATTGGAGCTTTTGGTGGAATGGCATTTACCATTGGTAAATATGGTATAGCTGCGTTATTACCCTTGGGAAAATTAATGTTGTGTGTGTATATAACTATGTTTTTTTTCATTGTTGTAGTACTGGGAAGTATTCTAAAGTACTATGAAGTAAGTATTTGGAAATTCATCAAGTATATAAGAGAGGAACTTTTGGTTGTATTGGGCACTGCTTCATGCGAGGCAGCACTTCCTGCACAAATGAATAAGCTAGAGCAAATGGGATGTCATAAGTCGGTGGTTGGATTAGTTATTCCGGCGGGCTATACTTTTAATCTTGATGGCACTTCTATTTATTTATCCATGTCTGTAATTTTTCTTGCTCAAGTATTTAATATCGAGCTTTCAGTCGAGCAGATGTTGACGTTTTTCGGTATTCTAATGGTCACATCAAAAGGAGCAGCAGGTGTAACCGGCAGTGGTTTCATACTTTTAGCATCCACATTAAGCGCTATTAATATAATTCCTATCGAGGGACTTGCTCTATTATTAGGAGTTGACAGATTTATGTCTGAGGCAAGAGCAATAACTAATTTTATTGGAAATGGAGTTGCAACAATTGCCATTTCAAATAATGAAAAGATGTTTAATAAAGAACAAATGAAATTAGCGCTAGCTAGTTAAATATTAATTCATTTGAAAACTGACTTGTATTAAGCCGAAAAACTGGATCAGTTTTACAACTTATTTACATTCTTCATCATTTTACACCATAAATTATTGAGTTAAAAAACTTCTTTTTCCGAGCGTTTCACTTTTTTAACTTTTTCGGGTTAATTCAACTTTATTCCTAGGTATGGAGTTGAGAAACAGTTTTATTGAAGAGGTGAAAAAGTTAATCGAGGACTCACGTGTAAAAGCAATTCGCTCTGTTGATCATATTCGGGTAAGAATGTATTGGGAGATAGGGAGAAAGATTGTTGAGGAGGAGCAACATGGCACAGAGCGAGCACATTATGGGAGCTATCTGATAATTTCCTTATCAAGCCAATTAGTTTCAATATACGGTGAGGCATTTAGCAAACGACAATTAGAGAGATACAGGCAATTTTATAGATTTTTCCCAATTGCGTCCGCACTGCGGACGCAATTCAGTTGGACACATTATAAAACCTTATTAAGCATTGAAAATCAATTAAAAAGAGAATTTTATGAGGCAGAAGCAGCTAAAAATATTTGGAGTTCACGTGAATTGGAGCGTCAAATTAACAGTCATTTATATGAAAGGCTTCTTTTAAGTAATGAACCTGAATCTCTTTTATTAGTTGCAAGATCAGAGAAACAACCTGAAGATGTAAAGGAAATAATTAAAGACCCCATGGTTCTAGAATTCCTTGGATTAAAACAAGAGTCTATTTTTTACGAAAAAGATCTTGAGTCAAAGATTATCACTCATCTGCAGGAATTTCTTTTAGAACTAGGTAATGGTTTCGCGTTTATGTCGCGACAAAAAAGAATACATCTTGAAGGAGATGATTTTTTCATTGATCTAGTCTTATATAATAGGTTGCTTCAATGTTTTGTTATTATCGAAATTAAAACGGGAAAAATCACCCATCAAGATATTGGTCAGTTGCAAATGTATGTCAACTATTATGACCGATTAGAAAAGAAAGAATTTGAAAATGCTACAATAGGAATATTACTTTGTGCTGATAAAAATGAGGCAGTTGTAAAAATTACACTGCCAGAAAACAATCAAACAATTATAGCATCTCGGTATCAACTTTATTTACCGACTGAAGAGCAATTGCTTGAAGAAGTAAAAAAGATTAAATAGTAAGTGCTAATAATTATTTGTAATTTATTGTTGGTCATCTTTCCATTCAACTGTTACAATAATTTCATTTTTCCGTCCAACAAGTTGATAGGGAGGATTGTAGCCGAGGTATCTGAAATGACCAATTGATTTTATTCCTTTATTTCCCAATGCTTTCTCAAGTTCTGCTGCATATTTTTTGATGGAGGTATCATTTGCAAATCCTCCAAAGGCAATTGCGGCAACGTATTCACCAGGGGTTTGATGCAATTTCACGTTGGCATCATTGGGGCGTGGTAAATTATTGATGTCGTAAGCTGAAGGCATGACGAAACTCATCGAAGAGCCTTCATTGTTGATGTCCATATGCACTGGTGTTGTCATTGCAATCTTGGAAGAGGATTCGTTGTTGCCGAAAATGTATCCCGCTATCTTCCTAAAGCCGCTACCGGAGAGTTCCCTGTAATTTTTGGCAGATGATTGTATGCTAGCAAATGTTGCGGGTGGGTAATATCGAATTTCAAATTCATCTTCTTTTTTGATGACCTTGTATGCCTGTTTTTCAGTTCTATTTGTTGATATAGCCATAAAAGATTGAAATAAGATCAGAATTACTGAAAGGACTATTAAGGTGATTACCATGTTTTTCATACTAATGTATAGTATGTATAACAGCCCGCCTATGATTTATGTTCGGTAATGCACATGATGGTTTTGGGCATTAACAAAGCATTGCCTAATTAAAGTTGCAAGTGCTATTTTTTCTCAGTAATTGTATTTTCTTTCACAAAAACCATGCAATGTTGCCAAGGTAGGTTGGTGATGTTTTTCTCTAATCGGAAGCCGACTGCTTTTAATTCTTTAATGGATTGGGCAACGCTCATTTTGTGAATGGTCTTAATTGGCACAGTTTCATCTTCTGATCTAAACTCTACCAATACTAGTCGCCCTTCTGGCTTGAGTGCATTGTACATCGACTGCCCCATTTCATATGGGAATGAAAATTCATGGTATACATCCACCAACAACATCATGTCTATGCTGGAGGATGGCAATGCAGTCGATTTTTCTGATCCAAGAACCGTGACTACATTAGAAAGCTTTTCTTCCTTGATTCTTTCATTGAGGAATAAAATCATCTGAGGCTCAACATCTACTGCGTATACTTTACCATTGCCAATGCGTTTGGCTATGAGACTGGTGTAATAACCACTGCCTGCGCCAATGTCGGCAACGTTCATCCCCGACTTCAGGTTCAAATTTTTCAATAACAAAGCTGAATTTTCTTCGAATTGTCGCTCTGGTCTTTCAAGCCAATCAATTCCCCAGTGACTCATTACATGAGCAATCTGTCTCCCCATGTACCATTTGTTGATACCATTGGGGTCGCCTCCCTTTATAATATACTTTTCTTGTCCATTGCTCTTAAGAAATGAAACGATAGCAATGGTTATAAATAGTAAGGCCCTAAGTTGTTTCATTTATTGAATCGTAGTAGTTTATTGCTCTACTACTACAATTCCCTTGGCCAATATGTTCACTTCTTTCTTAGGTTGAGTAATGGCGTCAATTTCAGCCTGTGATTTTTTAGCATCTTCTGCATAATGCTTGAGTTCCTTTACAGATGTTGTTTTCATCGATACTTCTCCTTCAATAACCACTTCTTTTCCTTTCGCAGCAAGTGGCACAAAGAATCCGTAGTCTTTCATTTTGACCATCGCTTGGTTTCCATCAGGAAGCTCAAGTTTGAGCCAGCAGCCTTTATTGGGGCAAACCTCAAGAATCTTGGCTTTGATTTTTACATCCTCCATTTTACTTTCGGTCTCCAATTTGCTCACCACATCTGCAATTGGTTTAGCTCCTTTGGCTTTGATTTTCGCTCCATAAGCATCTCCCACATTGGCATCACCAGCTGGTGGTTGCGCAAAACCTGAAACTGAAAATCCTAAAGCAATAATTAGAGGGAATATGTATTTCATAAATGATGTATTTAAACGCTTTTGTAAAAATAGTGAATGTATTTTATGTATTTTGTATACTGATATGAAATACTATTCTTCACCTTATCGCATGCAACAAACCATGCGTTGGTTTGGTCCAAATGATCCTGTTAAACTATCAGATATCCGTCAAGCAGGATGTGAAGGGATAGTTACAGCATTGCATCATGTTCCCAATGGAGCAATATGGTCGATAGTGGAGATTGAAAAACGAAAAAATGAAATCGAAACAGCTGGCATGGTATGGTCGGTTGTGGAAAGTATTCCAGTTCATGAAAATATCAAAACTCAAACTGGAGATTTTCAATTGTACATTGAAAATTACAAACAGTCGATTCGCAACCTTGCTGCATGTGGCATTAAGGTAGTTACCTACAATTTTATGCCGGTTCTCGATTGGACAAGAACTGATCTGAGTTATACCGTTGAAGATGGTAGTAAGGCACTACGTTTTGAAAAAGATGCCTTCATTGCATTTGATTTGTTCTTACTTCAACGACCTGGTGCAACAGCTGAATACACTGCAGAGGAGATTGAAAGAGCGCGTATTCGATTTGAAGGAATGAGTGTCGATGATAAATCATTACTGCAACGCAACATCATAGCAGGTCTTCCAGGAAGTGAAGAAAGCTTTACCCTCCAACAGTTTCAAGATGCATTAGATGCGTATAAAAATATTGATGCAGATCAATTGCAGCAACACCTTATATATTTCTTAAGAGCAATTATGCCCGTTGCGGATGAGTGTGGTGTTCAAATGAGCATTCATCCTGATGATCCTCCTTATCCTATTCTTGGTTTGCCAAGAGTAGTAAGTACTGCTGAACATGTTCAAGCATTAATTGATGCAGTCCCTTCACTGAACAATGGCCTATGTTTTTGTACAGGTTCATATGGTGTAAGACCTGATAATGATTTACCTGCTATGGTCAAACAGTTTGGTGATCGAATTCATTTCATTCATTTACGCAATACTTCGCGTAATGAGCATGGCGATTTCTTTGAGGACAACCATCTTGAGGGAGATGTAGACATGTATGCAGTGATAAAAGAAATCGTACAGGTGATGCAGCAAAGAAAGGTTTGTATTCCTATGCGGCCAGATCATGGTCACCAAATGTTGGATGATCTGAACAAGAAAACCAATCCAGGTTATTCAGCAATTGGAAGACTTAGAGGATTGGCAGAAATAAGAGGTTTGGAATTGGGGATCAGTCGCTCTTTATAACATAGTATTGACTGAGCAAGTAGTTCCTTAATTCAACGCGACTTTTCTCAATATGAATTATCTTACGCGTAGATAGCATGAAACCATTTCTAGACGATAATTTTCTTTTATCCACTAAAACAGCAGAGGTCCTTTATCATACCTATGCCAAGGATTTACCTATCATTGATTACCACAATCACCTTCCACCTGAAGCCATTGCAAACAATACCCAGTTTGATACCATCACACAAGCATGGTTGAATGGGGATCATTACAAGTGGAGAGCGATGCGTGCCAATGGTGTGTATGAAGGTTTTATTACGGGTAATAAATC
>JBDLUR010000233.1:0-2606 GCA_039805205.1 Bacteroidota bacterium | reverse complement strand
CATATCATCTCTGATAGAGTAAAGCTGAATTCCAGTCAGCTCACCTTTTTTTGCTGCTGCAAACAAGTCGCTGCTGAAAAATGTAGCGCCTGCTGCTGCCAATGCGCTGTTACGAATAAAGATTCTTCTTGATTGATTCATATGGCTGTTTTTAAAATTACTGGTTAAGTAATTTACGACAATCTTTTGAAAAAATAAGTAGAAGAGACACTTATTCCCTTAGAACCTACTGGCAAAAAATTGATAAAATTCAAAAAATATAAGACTTTTCACTTTGGTGAAGCTATGTGAATCTTTAAAAGATGGAGTAACCTCAAAGGAAAGGAGCGGTTCTGCTTTCTTTTACTTTTTTGAGTCCCATTGGTGTTCCTGCATAAACAAGTGAACCACCATTTTCTCCAGCTTCCGGACCTAGTTCTATAATCCAGTCGGCTGATTTAATTACATCTGTATTGTGTTCAATCACCAAAATAGTATGCCCTTGTTCAATAAGTGCATTGAAAGAGCCTAATAATTTTTTGATGTCATTGAAGTGCAAGCCAGTTGTAGGTTCATCAAAGATGAACATGATTTTATCGGTATTGTTCTTGCTACGTCCAAGGAAACTTGCTAATTTAACCCTTTGTGCTTCTCCTCCTGAAAGTGTACCACTGGATTGTCCGAGTTTCACATAACCTAATCCCACATCCGATAGTGGTTTCAATCTAGTAGCAATATCTTTTTCATCTTTGAAGAAGTCAATAGCATCTTCAACTGATAACTCCAGTATATCAAAAATGTTCTTGTTTTTGTATTGGACTTCCAAGACTTCGTCTTTGAATTTCTTGCCATTGCAACTTTCGCAGGTAAGACGAACATCTGCTAAAAATTGCATCTCTACAATTTGCTCTCCTTCACCTTTACAGGTGTCACATCTTCCTCCATCTACATTGAATGAAAAATGTTTGGGTTGGTAGCCTCTGATTTTGCTTAGTGGTTGCGAGGAAAAAAGGTCGCGTACACTATCCCATGCTTTAATATAGGTAACGGGGTTACTTCTAGAAGATTTGCCAATAGGGTTTTGGTCTACCATTTCAACCTGCTTGATCGCATCAAGTGAGCCGGTAATTTGACTATGAAGACCAGGTCTGTCTCCAACACCAGTTATATGTTTGGATAATGCTGGATACAATATCTTTTTTACCAAAGTTGTTTTACCGCTCCCACTTACACCGCATACAACTGTGAAGATGCCTAATGGGAAATCTACATCAACTGATTTTAAATTATTTTCTGTTGCACCTTGAATAGAGATGAATTGTTTACTGGTCCTCAATTTTTCTGGTGGCTCAATCTGTAATTCACCATTTAGGTATTTGGCAGTCAGGCTTTTTGAAGATTTAATTAATGTTTTATAATTACCCTCTGCAACAACCTCACCACCTAAATGACTGGCTAGAGGTCCCATATCTATAATATGATCGGCCTCTCTCATCATCATTTCATCATGTTCAACTACCACAACTGTATTGCCAAGATCTCTGAGATTTTTCAAAACTTTTATAAGGCGTTCTGTGTCTCTACTGTGCAAACCAATAGATGGTTCATCTAGAATATACAATGAGTTGGTTAAGTTGCTGCCCAAGCACCTTGTAAGTTGTATACGCTGACTCTCTCCACCACTTAGGCTATTGGCTAATCGATCTAAGGATAAATAACCTAATCCAACATCAAGCATCGTATCCAAGCGCTGATTTATTTCTAGCAGCACCCGTTTAGCAATAGATGTTTCATTCGAGGTGAGTTTTAAAGATTTAAACCATACTGCAAGATCTTTTACAGGTAGCTTACATAGCTCACCAATATGTTTATTGTTGATTTTTACATATAAGGCTTCTTTTCTCAAACGATATCCTTCGCAACTGGTACAAGTTGTTCTCCCTCTGTATCTAGATAAAAGTACCCTGAACTGGACTTTATACAAATTCTCCTCAACCTCTTTAAAGAAGTCGTTAATCCCGTAAGTTTTTTTATGTCCCTTCCAAAGCACTTCTTTTTGTGCAGCAGTTAGTTCGGCATAGGGTCTATGAATAGGAAAATCGATTTCTTTTGCGCCTTTGATGAATTGATCTTTCCACCAGCTGAGTTTTTCACCTTTCCAGGGTGCAACAGCTCCATCGTAAATGCTAAGGCGGTGATTAGGAATGACTAGTTCGGGGTCTACACCTAAGATTTGAGAGTAACCTTCACAAACGGGACAAGCACCATAAGGGTTGTTAAATGAAAAGAGATTTGGGACAGGTTCTTCAAATCTCATCCCATCCAACTCAAATAGGTTGGAGAATTTTTTAAGCTGATCGTTGTTCTTTTTTATATATAGGGAACCCTCACCTTCATAAAAGGCAAGAGAAAGTGAATCATTGATTCTATTTTCTTCATCTTCATCAAAAGATTTCGCAACGAACCTGTCAATCAATAAAAAATCTTCCTCCGTTGGTTTCCATTTTTTCTCTTCAAGAAGATCTTCAATTTGGGTTATTTCAAGTGAGTTGCTGTTTATCAATCTTGAGAATCCCTTTTGCATAAGAATACCTAACTCTTCATGAGGTTTTCTATTAGCGTGAGTT
>JBDLUR010000232.1:0-3369 GCA_039805205.1 Bacteroidota bacterium | reverse complement strand
GAGACCTATAATTATCTTTATAAAAAACAGTTGCAAATAAATAGTGAAACTAGCAGCGATTGATATTGGGACAAATGCATGTAGGTTGTTGATTTCCGAAGTGATCCCTGTAGCAGGTGGTGCAACAAAATTTAATAAATTAAATCTGGTAAGGATACCTCTTAGGTTGGGATTCGATGTTTTTGAAACAGGTGAAATCTCCAAGGAAAAAAAGGGGATGTTGTTTCAGTCGATGAAGGCCTATAGCCACATCATGAATGCATATGGAGTTACTAAGCATATAGCAGTTGCTACAAGTGCGATGCGAGACGCTAAGAACCGAAAGGAGATCGTTCAGAAAGTGTTCTTGGAAACAGGCATCAATATTCAAATCATTTCAGGAGATTTTGAGGCGTCTTTGATATATGAGTCGCATATAGCCGAAACCCTTGATCAGGATACCAACTATTTGTATGTAGATGTGGGCGGTGGTAGTACTGAACTTACCTTGATTTCAAAAGGCAAACTCATCTTCAAGGAATCGTTTAACATTGGAACCATTCGAATACTTAAGCAACAAGTGAGTGAGGCAGATTGGGACTATATGAAACAGACCCTGAAAGATATTACAAAAGATTTTCCAAAATTAACAGCCATTGGAACAGGAGGAAATATCAACAAGGTATTTTCACTAAGTAAACGTAAAGACGGAAAACCCCTAGACCTAGATTTGTTAAGATCTTATTATAAGGAATTTTCATCATGCTCTCTAGAAGAGAGAATTCAACTCTATCAATTGAGAGAAGATCGTGCTGATGTTATTGTGCCAGCACTTTTAATTTACACTCAAGTAATGAAATGGTCTTCAATTGATCAGATTTTAGTCCCTAAAATAGGATTGGTAGATGGATTAATTCAGCACCTTTATGAAGAACTCGCTGTTTAATTTACTGACTTGCTATCTGTTGTTGTGGTAATTCAAAAGGTGACTTCCAGTGATTAGCTCTAATGTTGGCAAGCTTAGATTGTGGTTTTCCCTCTACAACTTCCTCAATTATTTCAACAGCAGTTTTATTTAGGATTAAAGATTTTTGTCCGCTTTGTTCTATCCATTCTTGAAATGAATGCTTGAAATTTTCACCTAGATTGTTTACGACTGCAACATTAAAATCTTTTAGTGCTTCTGCATTGCATAATTGCTCATACTGACCTTTCAGTGGAATAACCATTAGTTTTTTATTGAGGTATAGTGCTTCAGCAGGTGTTTCAAAACCTGCGCCAGTGATAATGCCATTACAGCTGAGTAAACTTTGGGTAAAGAGTTCTTGGCTTATAGGGAGTATTTTATAATTCTGGTTAACGATGACATCTTTGGCTTTACGGCAAAAAATTTCAAATTTGAAATCTTTAATTTCTTTGATTGCCTCAATAATGACGGATGAGTCGTATTGACCTAAATAAATGGTGATGTGTCCTTTGTTGCTTGGTTCTGCTTGAAGGATACTGGTTTTAATAATAGGATTAAAAATATTATCATCATACTCGCGGAAATGAAATCCATAGTTTTCAGTCCCGCCTGCATAATTTCTTAGCACCCATTCACCAAGAAAATCTGTTTTTGCTGGTCGTGGTACTTTTTTACTCAAAAAGGACGCCTGATGACCAAGATGAATTGATTTTACTTTTTTTAATCTACAAGCAAGAGAGGTTATCGATTCAAAATCATTGATTACTAAATCATATTTCTCTAAGGGTAAGAATTTTGCCTCACTCCAAATTTTTCGTAGCGATATATTTTTTATTGTTTTTTGAATATCAATAGATCCAACCTCATTGTTATAAACCAAACTTAGCCCTTTACTTCTATAGGCAACTGGTAGGTTAGATTTTAAGCTATAATTTGACCCACTTAAAAAAACATCAACCTCTCCATACTTTTGAAGCAAGGGTACTAGTTCTACGGCTCTACTAATGTGTCCATTGCCAGTGGCTTGAACAGCATAAAATATTTTCATGGGTTATGCTGAGGGTAAAATTGATTTAAAGAAAAAGGAAACTTCTTCTGATATTACATTCAATGATGGGATTTTATTTTCTTCAATGATTTTGACTCTGTTTTCAACTGTAAAAGCTTTTTCATCAAATTGATATATCTCCCATTTGTTGTTAACATACTCAAGTGTCGTTAGATTTTCTATCCAATCCCCACTGTTCATATAGACTACTTCACCGTGTTCCGTCTTAATCGTTTTTATCTGAGGTTGATGTATATGACCGCAAATAACATGTGTGTACTCATTTTCAATCGCTAATTCTGCGGCGGTCTGTTCGAAATCACCGATCCATTTAATTGCTTTTTTCACGCTATTTTTTACTTTCTTACTCAAGCTCATTTTTTCTCTACCCATAGTTTTCAATATCCAGTTAATAGCTCTATTGAATAAAATGAGAAGGTCATAGCCATGTCCACCTAGTTTTGCAATAATCTTTGCACTTCCTTTTGTTGTTGCATCAAATACGTCTCCATGAAAAATCCATGTTTTGTTTCCATCAATTTCCAATACAAGTTTATCGGCCAACTGAAAATTACCAAGTTTTAATCCACTGTATCTTCTTAATGATTCATCATGGTTGCCTGTTATATAGACAATTTTTGTTCCTCTAGAAAGATGGCCAAAAATTTCTTTGATTACTTGCATGTGAGAAGAAGGAAAGAAATGTTTTCTAAATTGCCAGATGTCAATTATATCTCCATTTAGAACCAAAAGCTTTGGTTGGATACTTCTTAAGTAGCAAACAAGTTCAGTAGAGTGGCAACCATAAGTGCCTAGATGTGTATCACTAATAACTGCAATATCGACTACTCTTTTTTCCATTTTTCGAGTTTTCTAAAATTCGACTTAGGACTTTACTTAAATGTTATGTATCGATTATTGAAATGTAAGTCAATTGTAATCAAAATGTTAACTAGATAATATGTCTGGTTTGCAATTCCATAACATCTAATTAAGAATTTGATAATCATTAAGTAGTCCAATAGAAACAATAGATGTAGACTTTCGCAGCAAAATATAACTGAATGAGAAAGGTCTTATTTATTTGTTCATTTGCAATTCTTTTTGGCTGTAAAAAGAATGAGGAAATAGTGCCATTAGAGCTCACTGTTGCTGAAGATTTAAGCTCATATACAGAGATTGCTTCAATTGGATTAGGCGGTTTAGGAGCAGCAGAAATCTCAACCTATGATAACAAATCAAAACGTCTTTTTGCGGTTAATAACAGTGCTGTCAACAAAATTGATGTAATTGATCTTTCTAATCCTGCAGCACCTAAAGTGGTTGGATCAATTTTAATGCAGCCTTACGGAGGTTTTGTAAATAGTGTTGATGT
>JBDLUR010000231.1:0-4217 GCA_039805205.1 Bacteroidota bacterium | reverse complement strand
ATTTCTTTTTCCAAACAAACTGTTCTGCTATTTCGCTCCAGAAAGTTGCGGGGTCATCTATACTTTTTTTCCACGCTTGGTGGTATTCTTCCAAGGAGTTGATCTGGTAAGGGTAATTCATGTCACAAGCAATTTCTTCGAATGGTAAGATAAAAAAATATCGCGTTGTTGGGGAAGTATTTTATAAATTGATGTTCAAATCATTGTTACTCTTCATTTTTTGAATGGGTAGATGAGTTAAACGATGCTTTCATGAAACTAATTGCAACTTCAAATCCAATCAGGAAAGTGATATTCGCTTCTTCTGTCGGCACCCTGATTGAATGGTATGACTTTTACATATTCGGCAGTCTTGCACCTATCATTGCAGCTCAATTTTTCCCGAAAGGCAATCCAACTGCGGCTTTACTATCCACCCTTGCTACGTTTGCTGCAGGTTTTATTGTTCGACCATTTGGCGCATTGGTATTTGGAAGACTAGGGGATAAGGTGGGTAGGAAATATACTTTTCTATTGACTTTGGTCCTTATGGGAGGTTCTACTTTTGCTATAGGCTTAGTTCCGGGTTATGAAACCATTGGTTTTGCTGCACCTTTATTGGTATTGCTGTTGCGTTTGATTCAAGGTTTGGCATTGGGTGGGGAATATGGTGGCGCTGCAACTTATGTGGCCGAACATTCACCCACTGATAGAAGAGGGTTTTATACGAGTTGGATACAGACGACTGCTACTTTAGGTCTGTTGTTATCACTTGGTGTGATTTTGATTACCCGAAAAAGTTTGGCTGCGGATGAGACGGAGTCTATTCGTGCTTTTGAATCATGGGGTTGGAGAATTCCATTTTGGGTTTCCATCATCTTGGTGGGGATGAGTATTTATATAAGGTTGAAGATGCATGAGTCTCCTTTGTTTTCAAAGCTAAAGGCCGAAGGCAAAACTTCTTTGAATCCTATCAAGGAGAGTTTGATGAAGCGTTCTAATTTGAAGATGGTGTTGTTGGCTTTGTTTGGTGCAACAATGGGACAAGGAGTGGTGTGGTATACGGGACAATTTTATGCGCAGACATTTTTAGAAAATGTATGTAAAATAGATTTCGAGCAAACACGTACTATTCTTATTTGGGCTATTGTTTTTGCAACGCCTTTATTCATTCTGTTTGGAAACTGGAGTGATAAAGTAGGTCGAAAGTGGATCATCATGGCGGGGTTGTTGATGGCGGTGGTTGCCTACAGGCCCATCTATCAGCAAATGTTGGACCTGACTAAGATTGAAGGAGTGGTGATGGATGACAGTAAGACGAAGATTGAAAGAGTGATTAGACCTACTGATGGCAAAGATTATAGTTTACAATCAACCACTACCTATCATTATTTTCAAAATGGGATAACTGAAAAATTGGTTGGAACGGATACGCTATATAATAGTGGAATTGAAAAAGCACAGATCCAGGTGAAGTCGGCACGCATTGTCCCAGATAATATTTACTGGTCGCTTGTGGCTTTGATCTTCATCCAAATTGTTTTTGTCACGATGGTTTATGGTCCCATTGCTGCCTTTCTTGTAGAGATCTTTCCAACTAAAATTCGGTATACATCTATGAGTCTGCCTTATCATTTGGGTAACGGCGTATTTGGGGGAATGACACCATTTATTGCTGTGTTGCTCAGTACCATCTATGCAAACGATGTATTGGTTGGACTATGGTATCCTATTGCTGTGGCAGCGATCTGTTTGGTGATTGGTACTGTTTATTTATCCAATCGAATTGATCCGGATATAACTGATTAAAATATTGGTATGAATACGATAAAGAAATATTTAGGCTTGTTTTGGATTGTAGTTGCTGTGTCTACTTATAGCGTTTTGTTAAAAACAAGTATTGCGCAGATCAATGCTAAGCCGACTGCTGATACGATAATTCAATGGAGTATCTTTGCTATCATCTTTTTACCCATTGCCATTGGGTTGGTCATTTTCGGATGGCTTGCATGGAAAGGAGCTTATGAACAACTTCCTGTTTCTAGCGAAGAGGTGAAAGATTAAGCAAAGAGTATGTCGATAAAAGTTGATCAAGTAGTAAAAATTTATGGAGCACAAAAGGCTGTCGATCATATCAGCTTTGAAGTGAAGCAAGGAGAGATAGTTGGTTTTCTTGGTCCCAATGGTGCCGGAAAATCTACTACAATGAAAATGATTACAGGCTATCTGTTTCCAGATGGCGGTAACATAGAGGTTTGTGGAATTCGTGTAGCAGGTGAGGGGATTGCGACCAAGCAAAAAATAGGTTATTTGCCAGAGTTGAATCCTCTGTACCAAGATATGTTTGTTAGGGAGTACCTTGAGTTTATTGCAGGATTGCACAATGTACCATCACCAAAGCAACGAATTGAAGAAGTTATTGAATTAACAGGATTGACGCCAGAGGCCAATAAATTAATTGAGCAACTATCTAAGGGATATAAACAAAGAGTAGGATTGGCTGCAGCATTGATACACGATCCAGAGGTCTTGATTTTAGATGAGCCTACAACTGGATTGGACCCCAATCAGATTATTGAAATCAGGGAAGTAATCCGCAACTTGGGCAAAAAGAAAACCATTCTGTTTTCCACCCATATTTTACAGGAAGTAGAAGCACTCTGTGATAGGGTCATTATCATCAACAAGGGGAAGATAGTAGCGGATGCCCCATTGCAGGAATTATTGGATTCTCCTTTGCCAGAAACCGCGAATATCGTTTCTTTGCAAGCGCAAGCCAGAAGCCTCGAGCATGTATTCAGGGCTTTGACTGGTTCTGCCAATTGATTGCCCGCCATAAATTAAACAACCACACAAAACAATAATTATGAGTCTCATTGCCAACATTCATGCAAGACAAATCCTCGACAGCAGGGGAAATCCTACCGTAGAAGTAGATGTAATTACTCAGAACGGATTTTTAGGTAGAGCAGCAGTACCATCTGGTGCTTCAACCGGAAAGCACGAAGCCGTTGAATTGCGTGATGGTGATAAAAAAGTATATGTAGGAAAAGGTGTGTTGAAGGCAGTCGATAATATCAATAGCATCATTGCAAATAAGTTGATTGGTGTTCCAGCCACTGAACAGGCATTGATTGATAGGATGTTGATTGAAATTGATGGTACTCCAAATAAAGCTAAGCTTGGTGCTAATGCTACATTGGCTGTTTCAATGGCTGTTGCAAAAGCAGCTGCACAAGAGAGCAATCTTAATTTGTACAGGTATTTAGGCGGTGTAAATGCAGTGACTTTACCAGTGCCTTTGATGAATATCTTGAATGGTGGTGTACATGCTGATAACAAAATTGATTTTCAGGAATTCATGATTGTCCCAACAGGTGCATCAACCTTCAGTGAAGGTTTACGTTGGGGTGTAGAAATTTTCCATGCATTGAAAACAGTGTTGAAGAAAAAAGGCTACAGTACTAACGTAGGTGATGAAGGTGGATTTGCTCCAGATATTCAGAGCAATGAAGAAGCAATTGAGACTGTACTTGAAGCGATTGAGGCAGCTGGTTACAAAGCAGGAAGTCAAGTTCATATTGCTATGGATGCTGCCGCGACTGAAATGTTTAATGAAGAAGAAAAAACATACAAGTTTTACAAGAGTTCAGGTAAGGTGATTAGCTCTGATGAGATGGTTGCATATTGGACTTCTTGGGTAGATAAATATCCAATCATTTCTATTGAAGATGGTATGGCAGAAGATGATTGGGATGGATGGAAAAAATTGACTGAATCAGTTGGTAACAGATGTCAGTTGGTAGGTGATGATCTTTTTGTAACCAACGTTTTGCGTTTACAAGAAGGTATTGATAAGGGAATTGCCAACAGTATTTTGGTGAAGGTGAACCAGATTGGTACTGTTACTGAAACCATCAATGCGGTGAGACTTGCACAAACCAATGGATATACTTCAATTATGAGTCACCGTAGTGGTGAGACAGAAGATACAACCATTGCTGATCTTGCAGTGGCATTGAATTGCGGACAAATCAAGACTGGTTCTGCATCAAGAACAGATCGTTTAGCGAAATACAACCAATTGATTCGTATTGAAGAAGAATTGGGTGTAAATGCAGTTTATCCCAACTTAGGATGAAAATAGTAATTGCTCCTGATAAGTTTAAAGGAAGTATAGATTCAATCTCCTTGTGCACATTGTTGCATAAGGAGATTGTTTCATTGTATCCAGATGC
>JBDLUR010000230.1:0-7722 GCA_039805205.1 Bacteroidota bacterium | reverse complement strand
TAATTTAGAGTACAAAATTACCCAATATGGCGCTATTCAACTCAAGTAATCCTACGTTAACGGAAAAATCCTTTAATCGTTCAATGGGAGTACCAGGATCTGGAACAATGACCTTTGGCGGCACCTTGAATAAGTTTGGTTTTTTGTTTCTCATGGTGATGGCCACGGCCTTTTATATTTGGAATGAAGCCAGTGTAGGCAATAGCATCCAGGGTTACATGATGGGCGGTATGGTAGGCGGCTTAATTGTAGCCATTGTTCTTATGTTTAAACCTCAATTAGCGCAGTACCTCGCTCCAGCTTATGCTCTGTTGGAAGGACTGGTGATTGGAGGTATATCTAGTATTTATAACGATGCGTTCAGCGCTGTGGCACCTGGTATTGTAACTCAAGCAGTTATTTTAACTTTTGGAACTGCCATTGCAATGTATCTTTTATATACGTTCAGAATCATCCGTGTAACAGAAAGATTCCGTTCAATTATGTTTGCTGCAATAGGTGGTATTGCCTTATTCTATCTTATCACTTTTTTATTGTCTTTATTTGGTGTGCAGGTGACAGGACTACACAATGGCAGTTTGCTCAGCATAGGTATTTCTATTGCTATTACAGCAATTGCGGCATTGAGTCTACTTCTGGATTTCGACAGAATTGAGCAGGGATCAGCCATGGGAGCTCCTAAGTACATGGAGTGGTATTGTGCGTTTGGCTTGTTGGTTACCTTGGTATGGTTGTATATTGAAATCCTGCGTTTGCTTGGAAATCTATACGGTCGCCGCGACTAATGAAACAATTATTCATCTTATTATTATCAACCTTCTGTGTTTTCCAACTGAAAGCGCAGAAGGTTTTTTCTGTAGATTATGCCAGTCAGGCTGATGTGAAGGTCTACGTAGTTAAATATGAGAGTCAGGCTGATCTAAAAGTATTTAAAGTGAGTTATGAGAGTCAGGTTGGCCAAAATGATGGTAAATGGTTTTTTGTAAAATATGCCAGTCAGGCCGATAAAAAGATCTATTTCGTCGACTATGAGAGTCAAGCCGACGTAAAACTATTTTTTGTAAAGTACCAGAACCAAGCTGGTTGGCGCAATGCTGCTAAGCGTCATTTTTTCTATTGATATCTTCTGCTACTAAGGGAAAATACATCCCATTACGTGTATTCACGCTGGAAAATTACTAGGTGCTACACAATATCTTCATTTTCTACTCGTTATGGACATTGACAATAACAGGTTCAAGCGAGAATTGTGTAGGAAGGTGTTATTAAAATAATTTATTAAGTATTATAAATTTTTATCATACGATCCGTGAACAGGAAATTAATATCAAATAAAATGAATTTTAAATCATTGATTTTCATCGGTCTATCTATTTTAGCCCTAATTAGTCAGCCTGTTAAAGCACAGGTAAATGTGTTGGACAGGAATAGGCAAAATAGAAGCGACCTGCAGATTACCAAGACAGTCGATAAGTCGGTTGCCAGAGTGGGATCTCAAGTAAATTTTACCCTCAAAGTAAAAAATCTTGGACCTAATCCAACTGAAGGAGCGGTTGTATTTGATTTGCTACCTAACGGATTTACGTTCGTTTCTTCTTCTTTACCTGCGGAATACAATAGTATAACAGGTGAATGGGAGGTAGATGAATTGATTGTAGGAGCAGAAGCAACCTTAGTAATCACTGCAACTGTAAATCCAATCACACCAACAGCAGTTTATACTAATGTTGCTCAGATCATTGAATTTAAAAATCCTGATCCAAATACATTAAATGATAGATCAGAAATAACTGTAACCCCATTTGATTTCACAGGCAATTTTACTGGTGAAATTATTGGAGTTGGGGGTTCTATATGCGCAAATAGCAGAGCAGCATTAAGAGCTACATCTACAAATGTTGTTGAACCAATTTATAAATGGTATGCAGATGCACAGTTGACAAACTTACTTCACATTGGTGCAAATTATACTACTCCTGCAATTGCATTTACAACTACTTATTATTTAGTGGTGAGTGGTACAAATATTCCTGCTCCAACACCTGTTGATGCAAAACAAGTGACTGTTAGTGTGCTTGCAGTCCCGGTAGCCCCTATAGCAACTATTACGCAACCTACTTGCGAGGTACCGACAGGAACAATTACAGTGAGTTCACCATTGGCACCAGGAAATACATATAGTTTGGATGGTGCAACTTATCTTAATAATACTGGCGTATTTACAGGTATTATGCCCGGTACATATGCTGTATCAGTTAAAAATGCAAATGGTTGTATAAGTGCAAATACAGTGGTTGTGGTTAATCCTAAACCAGAGGGACCAGCTGCGCCATCATTGAATATCATCCATCCAACCTGTGAATTGGGTACTGGAATGATTATGATCAGTTCTCCAAAAAATCCTGGTAATACGTATAGTATAGATGGGTTAGATTATACCAATACTAATGGTGTGTTTACAGAAGTAGTTGCAGGTACTTACAATGTAACAGTGAAGAACAGCAGTGGATGTATTAGCGGTATTACTGTTGCAGTGGTGAATCCACATCCGCTTACTCCTCAAGTGCCAACTTTTGAAGTGACTAATCCACTTTGCCCAGAAAAGACTGGTCAAATAAAAATAGTATCTCCTGTTGGTAACGGATTTACCTACAGCATCGATGGATCAACATATCTAAATATTACTGGTGTCTTTACTTCTGTAGCGCCAGGTGCCTATAATGTAAGTGTGAAAAATGCGAGTGGTTGTGTGAGTCCTGCTGTTGTTGCCATCATCAAAGATCCTATTGTTGATGAACCTAAGCTTACCATTACAGCGCAAGCCAGTACTAATATTTGTGCAGGTTCTAGTGTGATTCTTACTTCGTCTGAGTCGCCTAGCTACCAGTGGTACAAATATGGTGTTGCTATTGCAGGTGCAAATGCCAAAACATTTACTGCGTCAACTGAAGGTGTATACACTGTAAGTCGCTTTAACTCAAATGGATGTGTACCACTACAAAGTGCTGGTATAGAGGTGAAGGTAATTGCCAATCCAATTGCTCCATTGATTACGGCCGATAAACTGTTGTTCTGCTTCGGTGACAGTGCTATACTCAATGCTACTTCAACAGTCGCGGTACAATGGTACAAAGATGGTGTTGCCATTGCTATTACCGATAAAAGAATTGTAGTTAAACAAGGTGGAACATATGCAGCTATTGCAATAAATGATAATAGTTGTAGAAGTTCATTTAGTGAGGCTGTTGTATTGAATATGGTTGATTTACCAGTAACTCCTGTGTTAACAATCAATGGAACACCAAAATTCTGTAAAGATGAATCTAGGATGTTGAAAGTTGTTATACCTAATGGATTAACTGTGAATTGGTATAAGAATGGCACTTTGATTACTAATTATTTTAAAGACACACTTCGTGTGAATGATGCAGCTGAGTATACCGTGAAGTTCATGAATACGAGTGGTTGTCTATCACTTGTTTCAAATAAGATCATCACTGAAATAGGATGTAACAATACAAATATCTATGTGCCAGATGTATTTAGTCCGAATGGTGATGGTATCAATGATGTTGTGAAGGCAGTTTGTGTAGGAATTGCCAAGTTCAAATTCTTCAAGATATACAATCGTTGGGGCAATATTCTCTTTGAAACTACAGATGAATCAAAGGGATGGGATGGTAGATTCCGCGGACAAAATCAGCCGGCTGACTCTTATATCTGGTTGGTTGAAGGTATCGATACCAATGGAAAAGAAATTAGAAAGACGGGTACGTTGAATTTGATCAAATAGATTAAACACTATAAAAAAGCTTATGTTACTTAGAAGAATTATATACGTACTTGCAGGTAGTTTAATCATGCTGCAATCAGATGCTCAAGATTTACATTACGCAGATGTGCAGTCGATGAACCTCTGGTACAATCAATCTTTGAAGTTGAATAAACAAAAAGATATTCGCTTCAATTTTAGAGACATCAAATACCAGTCATTGCTTGCTTTTCGCAATGCGAGTATTATGGTTAATGTACCATTTGTTAAGAACGGCGCTGAGGGATTAGATAAAAAGAGTTTTGTCTCTGCAACTGCAGCCGGTTCATTTGATAAGTCGAACAAAGGTGTGTTCAAAAATAACACCGGTATGCTCGGACTATCTTTTTCACAAAGGTTGAGTGCAAATGATCTTTACTTATCTCTTGGGTTTCAAGCATCTCGCACGAATACCAGGTTAGGTGATTTGGGCGGAAGTTTTTTCCCTGATCAATTTGATCAATACGGACCGGTGCCTTCGGTATCAAGAGATCCGTTGAGGGCTGGTAGAAGCTACGGATGGACCAGCATCAATTCTGGTTTATCAATTTTCCAAAATACGCAATCAGTTGAATGGTATGCAGGTGCAAGTGTAAGACATTTGAACAGGCCTTATACTGATGAACAAAAAACTAAAGAGTTCAGGTTAAAACCAACACTCGGACTTCAAGCTGGATTTACAGTAAAGAATGAACTTAATCAGTTTGGCGTATACGGCATCACCAACTGGAAGGCTGAGGCTGCTGAATACTTAATTGGAGCAAGGGTGCAACATAGTCTCGATGAGCCGACTAAAGGATATGAAGGTTCAGCAATAGGAATAGGTTTTGCATTCAGGGTAAGAGATGCTATTATTCCTAATCTACAATTGAAACTAAACAAGACAACCATAGGCGTTCATTATGATATCAATATATCAGGTTTAAGTGCTGCCGGATATGCTAGGCAGGGTGTTGAACTGATGATTGCACAAAAAATCAATTAATTTTTTAAATAACTCAAACACTATAATATGATTCGTTTCAACAAGAGTTTAACCATGCTCGTACTTGTGCTGACTGTGTTTTCACAGGCAATGGCACAGCAAGCCAATCCAGTAAAAGATGGTTCGTCAACAAACCGTTACAAATGGAACATGTTCGGATTGAACCGTGTGCACATTCAGGATTTTGGTCTAACTGATCAATATGCTGAAAATGGTAATGCATCCGGACTAAATGGGTTTTTGGGGAAAGCTAATACCACTGTAGGATTTAGCTTTTACAATAACCTTTCAGAAAAGTTTGCATTCAGTGCTGATTTTGGAGTTGGTAATGGCTACATCTCAAGAAACAATGCCTCTTCTTCTGATTTTCAAAAAGGATGGTCTTCAAGTTTGAGAGGAGATGTGTACTATCATTTTTCTGATTCACGTCTTCCTGCACAGCCTTTCTTGTTTTCAGGTTTACAAGGAAATCTTAGAAAAGGAAATGCATTTTTCTCTATGCCAATTGGTGTTGGAGCAAGATACATGGTGATGAACAACGGTGGAATGATCTTAGCACAGGTTGGTTACGGCTTAGGCTTGACACAGCGCATGAGAAATAACATTTCTTATTCTTGGGGTGTTTATGTTGATTTGAAAAAGAAGAAAGATGGAGTAGTTGGTAGTGAAGATGCAATGAAAGATACTGATAAGGATGGCATTATTGATTCTCAAGATAAATGTCCAAATGAATTTGGTTTGATTAGTAACAATGGTTGTCCTATCAACGATAAAGACAATGATGGTGTAGCTGATGAAAAAGATAAATGCCCGAATGAATTTGGTCCAGCTGATAACAATGGTTGTCCAATTATTGATAGAGATAAAGATGGTGTAGGTGATTTATTTGATAAGTGCCCTGAATTGCCTGGTCCTGTAAGCAACGATGGTTGTCCACTTTCTGACCGCGATAAAGATGGCATAGATGATAACAATGATAAATGTCCGGATATTGCTGGTTCACCAGTAAACATGGGTTGCCCAGCTGAAGAATCAAAAATTGCAAAGAAAGAAGACGACTTAGGTCCAATTTGGATCCGTGAAGGCAATCATTTCCGCAGCATCACTGGAGATAGTCTTAAGTATGTGATTTATTTCGATTTTGATAATGCAAATCTTGTTCAAGCAAGCTTCAATTTACTATCTGAGGTAAATCAATTCTTAAGAAAGAATAACAATTGGGAATGTTCAATGGAAGGTCACACTGATCTTGAGGGAGATCCTGATTACAATGTTGAACTCTCTGTAAAGCGTGCGAAAACTGCCAAGCAATACTTAATGAGTTATGGTATCAAAGCCAATAAGATTTCTACAACTGGTTATGGTAAATCAAGACCTGTTGTTGCTACTTTCCAAGAGGATTTAGCATGGATGAATAGAAGGGTTGAGGTGTTGTTGGTTAGGAAAAGATAAGTTGATAAATGATAAATGTCCAATAAAAAAGCCCCTGATCTCAGGGGCCTTTTTATTTGTAGTTCGATCAGTAATTAATAACCGTCACCATCGAGTAGATTTCCTAGTCCACCTAGGATACTACCTTCCTCTCTTCGTGCTCCTGTTCCATAAGAAATAATCTTACTGGCTAGTCGGCTTACAGGTAGCGTTTGGATCCAAACTTTACCCGGACCACGAAGTGTTGCAAAGAACAATCCTTCGCCACCAAAGATGGAGTTTTTAATACCTCCTATAAATTGAATATCGTAGTCGACTGTCTGTGTAAATGCCACAACGCAACCAGTATCAATCTTCAGGGTTTCACCAGGTGTAAGGTATCTTTCAAATACGTGACCACCGGCATGCACAAAGGCCATTCCATCTCCTTCTAATTTCTGCATGATAAAGCCTTCGCCACCAAATAGGCCAGTACCTAATCTTCTTTGAAAAGCTATACCAACATTAACGCCTTTTGCTGCACACAAGAAGGAATCTTTCTGACAAATTACTCTTCCATCCAGCTGTTGTAAATCAAGTGGAATGATTTTACCCGGATAAGGGGAGGCAAAAGATACTCTCTTCTTACCTTGGCCCACATTGGTGAAGGCGGTCATGAATAGACTTTCACCAGTCAGAAGACGTTTGCCGGCTGAAAACAATTTTCCGAAAACTCCCTGGTTTTGTCCAGATCCATCACCAAAGATGGTTTGCATCTGTACCCCATCTTCCATCATCATGAAGCTACCCGCTTCTGCTATGGCTGTTTCACTAGGGTCTAGTTCAATTTCAACATATTGCATTTCTTCACCGACAATCTTAAAGTCGATTTCATGGTTAGATCTGGTGCTGTATTGTTCCATTTTCAATTTTTTAAGTTGAAGACGATTGTTTTAAGCTTTAGGTTGCATTTTGCCATTCCAAACTCGTTTGCCTTGTAATCTTCTTGTCAAGTACACAACTCCTGTAAGGATAAAGAAGAATGGTCCGGTTAAACCAAGAATTGAAATCCATCTTCCTTTGAAGAACTTGTTCATTGGGCGCTTCAAACGCTCAGCAATTAGATACATAGCTGGTACAATGAGCAGGGTCATGAAGAAGGCAAAGATCAATCCCCAGATGATGGTCAATGCCAATGGTTTCCAGAACGCAGCATTATCACCACCGAAGAAAATATGTGGATTCAAGTCTGAGAACATTGTAACGAAATTGATATTGAAGCCTATCGCTAGAGGAATCAAGGCAAGAATAGCAGCAAGTGCTGTCAATAATACCGGCACAATACGTGTCTTACCTGCTTCGATAACTGCTTCTCTAGTTTTCATGCCTCTTGCCCTTAGTTCATCTGCAAATTCAATAACCAGGATACCGTTCTTTACCACAATACCAGATAATCCAATGATACCGATACCGGTTGTAACTACTGCAAATGTTGATCTAAAGATGGCATATCCCA
>JBDLUR010000229.1:0-3834 GCA_039805205.1 Bacteroidota bacterium | reverse complement strand
ACTTGATTTCTAGGACCATTGATACCAATACTCACATCTGCAGGATAATCATACATCTGTTTGAACAAGGTAGCCTGTTTGTAAGTAATGATTTTCCCTGTATTGGATTTCTTGACTTTTTTGTTATTCTTGGTGTTTGACTGAGTGACATCAGCTCCATCATTGCGGAACATCCTTCTCTCTTTAAATCGAATACTAAACGCATTTGCCCCCATGGTAGAGAAGCTATCACGCAGACTACTATTCATCGCCTCAATGGCTGTTATAATGCCCACCAGTGCCATTATACCAAATGCTATGATGGCCACTGTTATGCCTGTACGTAATTTATTAGCTCTTACAGTTCTCCAGGCAAGTACCAGGTTATCTAGAAGTTTCATGCCGTAAAAGTAATTAAACCTTTACATCGAGATCAAAAAGATTGATGAATGGAATGCGATTACCTATTGAATTGTACCATTTAGAGGAACATCATGAGCCAGTCGGGGTGCACACCCAACACCAACAATAAAATGGCATTCACCACCATCATTGCTTTAAAAAATGGAGAAAAACTTACTTCTTCAGATGATTGGCTATTTTCTTCTTTGAAATACATCGCCTGTATTACTCTGAAATAATAGTAAATGCTCACCGCAGCACCTAAAATGGCCACTATCACCAACCAAAGCGAATTACCATACTTCATGGCTGATAAGAGCATGTAATACTTAGCAAAGAAACCTGCTGTAAGCGGTATACCCGCCAATGACAGTAAGCTGATGAGCATAGAGCCTGCAACCAAAGGGTGCTTCTTAGCAAATCCATTAAGCCCTTCAATAGAGTGGTCCTTGAATTTTGCCAATACTGCAAACAAGCCAATACTAGCGAATCCATATGCAGCAAAATACAAGATGATACCCTGCTTAGCCATAAGGTTCATAGCATAGACACCTAAGAGCATAAATCCTGCTTGAGCGATAGAAGAATAGCTCAACATACGTTTTACACTCTGCTGGAAAACAGCGGTTATATTTCCTACTACAATCGTAAGGACTATAATCACACTTAACAAAACTTCCCATTGTGTATGGATCTTTCCAAAGGCTGTTTCAAATAATTTTAAGAAGGCAAAAAATCCTGCTGCTTTGACAAGCGTTGCCATGAAAGAGGTATAAACAGTTGGCGTACCGTCATAAACATCAGGTGTCCAGAAATGAAATGGAGCTGCTGAAACTTTAAAAGACATAGAAACCATTAACAACACTAGACCGATAGCCTTCATAGGTGTTAAAAAAGTTCCACCCACGTTTATTCCTTCTAAATAAAATGTACCAGCATCTCCGTACAAGAAAGCAATACCCATTAGGAGAAGTCCAGTTGAAAAAGAACCCATAAGAAAATACTTCAGTGCAGCCTCATTACTTTTTAGATTCGATTTATCACTTCCAGCTAGCACATACAAAGGAATTGATACGATTTCAATTCCAATAAATAGCATCAATAACGACTTGAAGCCTGCAATTATGGATATCCCTGCAGTGATGAAGAAAATTAATGCGTAGTGGTCAGATGGAGATTTAGAACTTCCTTCAATTTCTTTAGCCGACAATAAAAAGTACATGAGGAGTGTAAGGTGGCTAACCAAGTTAAAGACATAGCCAAACGTGTTATAGACAAGCATTCCTCTTGTATCAATATTAAAGAAAGGAAGCCCAGCATATTCCAACCAATTAGAAACCAATACTGCTAGAACACCTAATACAGCAACGATTGAAACGATTTTCTTGTTGCTGGTCGCGAAACCAGTATACATCATCAGTACGCCCCACAAAGCAGATAGTATAATTGCATTCATAACTTCTAATGTGTTTAGTTGGTGCTAAATTTATTAAGAATCAATCCCACCGTTTCAGTAATCGAATTAAAATATGGTGTTGGATATACACCCAATACAAAAATTAATAAAGTAATTACAGTCAACATGCCAATTTGAAGAGCGTTGATATCCTTAAAGGAAGCAACTGAAACTGACACCTCACCATAAAATATATTCTTCACCATGTTCAAGGTGTAGATAGCTGATAAAATGATACTTACTCCTGCGAGAGCAGCTATCCATGGTTTCATTTGGAACAACCCATTAAATAACATGAATTCACCCACAAATGCATTTGTTAGAGGTAAGGCTATGTTTGCAAATGCTATAATAACCATGAATATGGCAAGGATCGGCGCTTTCTTCGCTACACCGCCCAATTCAGATATTTTTGAAACCCCTGTTTGTCTTTCAATCAAATCTGCAATCAACCATAAACCAACAATATTGATACCGTGATTGAACATTTGTATAAAAGCACCATTGATGGCGACTGCTTTAAGTGTAAATAATCCTGCAGCCATTAATCCAATGTGTGCAATAGATGAATAGGCAATTAGTTTTTTAACACTGTCTTGCTTTATAGCGATTAATGATGCATAGATCATGCCAATAACAATTAAAATGGTCATTGGCTCAGCAAAGGTTTTTGCTGCATAGGGGAACATAGGTAACAACCATCTGATTACACCAAACAATCCCATTTTAACCATCACACCACTTAGAATCATGGTTACTGGAGTTGGCGCCTGCTCATAGGCTTCAGGCTGCCACGTGTGGAAAGGGAAAATTGGCATCTTGATGGCAAAGGCTATCAAGAACAAGAAAAACACCCATACCTGTTCAGCATTTGTTGGCGTTGCATTGTAGAAGGCCACCAAGCTGAATGAACCTGCTGTCTTCAAGTAGATATAAAATATACCAATGAGCAAAAACAAAGAACCTATAAAAGTATAAATGAAAAACTTGAAGGTTGCTTTGATTCTTTTCTCTCCCCCATAAATTGATGATAGAAAATAAACTGGTATCAAAGCAAGCTCCCAGAACAAATAAAATACCAGCGCATCAATTGCCATAAAGACGCCCATTAAACCACAAAACGTGAGCATCATTAGCCCAAAGAAAACATTTGGATTTTTATATTTTCCTGCTGGTACATTCAAGATTGCAATAGGCACCACAATAGCAGTTAATAAAGTAAGTGTACGTGTAAGTCCATCTAAGATTAAAGCAAAGCTTGCGCCAATTCCAGGTAGCCAGACATAACTCACTTGATTAAGTAACTGATACTTGACATCTGTATAAAATAGATTAGTGACAATCACACCCAAGGTGAGTATTGAAAAAAACATTGCTGTAGCTTTTGCAGCTTTTTCTGATTTCATGAAAAAGCTAAGCACACCACCTAATAATGGTAACCAGATCAAGAGTGCCGGAAAATTATCGAACGCTGCGAACATAATTAATATGGTTATTGATTATTTCCAGAACAATTGGAAAATGAAAAATAATATAATTGAGATCATCATGATCAAAATATAGGAACCTACTTGTCCACTCTGTAACAAACGCATTTGACGACCACTGAACTGGACAGCTTTACCTACTCCATTCACTAAACCATCGACTATTTTATTATCGACTACCGATCCTAAAAATGCTGCAAATCTATCTAATGGTTTGATAATAATTGTTTCGTAAAGTTCATCCACATACCACTTGTTAGCCAGCACTCCAGATAAGCCATCTGTTGTGTTTTCACTTTTAAATGACTTGCCATACATACGTCCAGCAAATAAAATAGCAACGAGGATCAAGCTGAGTAATATTCCCATCAACGCCCATTCAAGACTATGAGAAAGATGATGTCCTTCTTCAGCATGACTTCCTAAAACAGGAGAAAGAAAAGACGACAAAATATGAGCATTTTCAGCAAACAATGCTGGAATGCCAACCCAGCCACCTACAACTGATAA
>JBDLUR010000228.1:0-4554 GCA_039805205.1 Bacteroidota bacterium | reverse complement strand
ACTACTTGTGAAGATTGACAAGCCCCTAAACCAATAACCAAAAAAGCAAGAAAGAAGAAACGCTTCATAATTTTCCAATGATTCGGAAGGTACAAACTATTAGGGTTTTTTGGTTTAACTTTGCGTAAAGATTTATTTATATGGGATTCGATTTAACTGGAAAAATTGTAGCAAAATTTGATACTATTCAGAGAAGTGCAACTTTCAAGACAAGGGAATTTGTGGTGGAGACAAATGAAGACATCAATGGCAGAACCATTACCAACTATGTAAAATTTCAGACTGTTCAAGACAGAACAAGCATATTGGATCGTTTCAATGTAGGAGATACTGTAAAAGTACACTTCAATATCAAAGGCTCTAAATGGGAGAAGAACGGCCAAATCAATTATATCACCAATTTAGATGCTTGGAGAATTGAACAAATGAGCATGTCTAGCGGAGCTGGTTATGTTGATACTCCACCTGCATTTTCACCAGATGCAGACAGCCAGCACAGCATTGCAGATGATTTGCCTTTCTAACCCAACTCATACATGCAGCGTGAACTCCTTTTGCAGCTTTCTCCAAAAGATGCAGCCAATAGCGAAGCAGTAAATGCTCATATTGCATCTTCATTGGGTGTAAGCAGGGAAAAGGTAACGGGCTTTCATTTGCTCAAAAAATCCATTGATGCCAGGCGGAGGGATATTCTCATCAACCTAAAGCTCAAAGCATTTATTGATGAACCTTTTCATGAATGGGACACTCCCTCGTTTGAATTTCCTGATGTTAGCAAGTCCGATAAAAGAGTTGTAATTATTGGTGCTGGTCCGGCTGGATTGTTCGCAGCTCTTGAATTGATTCAGCATGGCATAAAGCCTATTCTTTTAGAAAGGGGCAAAAACATAAGAGACAGAAGAAGAGATCTAGCCGCCTTGAATAAAGAAGGTCAATTGAACGAAGACAGCAACTATTGTTTTGGTGAAGGAGGAGCTGGAACTTATAGCGATGGCAAACTATATACCCGAAGTACAAAAAGAGGCAATGTTGATAAGGTATTACAACTTCTAGTCTTCTTTGGAGCAGACCCCTCTATCTTATATACAGCACATCCGCATATAGGCACCAACAAATTGCCAGGTATCATCCAAAATATGCGTCAACAAATCATTGATGCTGGTGGGGAAGTACACTTTAATGCAAAAGTCACAGATCTGGTGCTGATAGATAACAAAATCAAATCAGTTCTCTGTGCCTCTGGAGATAGATTCGAAGGCGACCAGGTGATTCTAGCAACAGGTCATTCTGCAAAGGATATCTTCTATTTACTAGAGGCAAAAAAAATAATTATTGAACCCAAGCCATTTGCCATGGGAGTTCGTATCGAACACCCTCAAGTATTAATTGATTCCATCCAATACCATTGTTCAGTATCAAAAGAAAGAGATCCTTTTTTACCACCAGCAGCCTATCAACTTGTAGAACAGGTAAATGATAGAGGTGTATTTTCTTTTTGCATGTGCCCAGGTGGTATCATTGCTACTGCTTCTACCTCTAAAGAAGAATTAGTGGTGAATGGATGGAGCCCTTCCAAAAGGAATAATCCATTTGCCAATTCCGGCATGGTTGCACAGGTTATGATGGAGGATGTAATGAAACATAACAAATCAAAAATCCACTCTAATCTAATGCTTCACCATTTCCAAGAAGAAGTGGAACGCAAAGCCTATTCAGCAGGTGGTGGTTTGTTTGTAGCACCTGCGCAAAGAATGACCGACTTCGTCTACAATAAAACATCAAGTACGTTACCAGAAAACTCTTATTTAAGAGGTGTTAACTCAGTGAACTTAAAAGAAGTATTACCCGATTTTATTGCCACCTCCCTTCAAAGAGCATTCATCGCTTTTGGCAAAAAAATGAAAGGCTACTTTACAGAAGAGGCTATCCTCATTGCACCTGAAAGCAGGACCTCTTCTCCCGTCCGTATACCCAGAGATGAAACAACTTTGCAACATCCACAAATCAATAATCTTTATCCTTGCGGCGAAGGCGCTGGCTATGCCGGGGGAATCATCAGTGCAGCAATGGACGGACAAAAAGTAGCTAACCATTTATCACAATTTCAGCGAGCTGACAACTTTTCATTGTAATTTCCCGTCTCTAACTACTGTTATGGAAACAATTCTTGAGATCAACGGACTGAAAAAATATTTTTCAGGACAAAAAGCAGTCGACGATATCAGTTTTTCAATAGAAAAAGGTTCAGTATTCGGATTACTTGGTCCGAATGGCGCCGGTAAAACAACACTCCTGCGCATGATTACCGGCATCTTCTTTCCCGATGAAGGAAACATCACACTTCATGGCAAACCTTTTGAACCGTTGCGTGACAATGCATTCATAGGATATATGCCAGAGGAAAGAGGCTTATACAAAAAAATGAAAATTGGCGAACAGGTACTCTATCTGGCACAACTAAAAGGTCTCTCCAAAAAAGAAGCTTTGGAAAAGATCAAATATTGGTTTGTGAAGTTTGAAATGGAATCTTGGTGGAACAAAAAAGTGGAAGACCTGAGTAAGGGAATGAGCCAAAAATTACAATTTGTAACTACTGTCGTACACAACCCGAGTCTCATTATATTGGATGAACCATTTAGCGGACTCGATCCTGTGAACGCCAACATCATTAAAGATGAAATATTTCGTCTTGCTAAAGAAGGAGCAACCATCATCTTCAGTACGCACAGAATGGAGCAGGTAGAAGAGATATGCGATCATATTATTCTGGTGAACAAGGGACATAAAATATTGGATGGCTCTGTCGGACAAATCAAACAAGATTTCAAAGAAAATCTTTTTGAAATCGGATTTGACCAACCCATTTTACCAGAACATACCGCTATTCATTTATTTGAGGTAAAAGAAACACAGAACAGCATCCTCCGCATCAAATTGAATGAGGGTTTTACAAACAACGATGTCATTCAGTTTTTCATCCACAAAGGATTGAACATCCGCTCATTCAATGAAGTACTTCCATCGCTGAATGATATTTTTATTCAACTGGTACAAGGAACTCCAGGCGCTAGACAATTTCAGAACGATTTATAAAATAGAAACATGAACAAGGTTGCACTTATTATAAAAAGAGAATACATCACCAGAGTCAGTAACAAAAGGTTTTTGTTGATGACCTTTCTCATGCCACTCATCTTTGTTGCCTTCATTGCTGGTTCAGCCTATTTTGCAGCAACCTCCAGAGAAGAAATAAGTGTGGCTGTAATTGATGGACCTGAATTTCTACAACAAAATTTAAAAAGTGATTCTGGAAGCGTTTTGTTCTCATTTCCAGAAGGAGTGGATTCTGTAAATTACAAGAATAAGAAATTTGATGCTGTACTTTACCCTAGTTATGTTGATGGGAAAATCGTGGCTGAATTACATTCAGCCGGACAAATAGGTTTTGAACCATCTCGCTATATTGAAAGACAATTGAATAAAGCACTTGAGAATAATTTATTACTCGAAAAAGGTATAAATAAATCAACACTTGATTCTATTTCAGATGCATCAGAAGAAAATGTAATCATGAAAAACATGATTGCAGATGAAGAAGGTGAAGCTAAAGAATCAAATTCAGGATTAGCCTATGGCATTGGATTTGGTAGTGGATTACTGATCTATATTACCATGTTCATTTTTGGCGCAATGGTAATGCGTGGCGTGGCAGAAGAAAAAACAAATAGAATTGCTGAGGTAATTGTCTCTTCCTGCAAGCCTTTTGAATTGATGCTGGGTAAAATTATTGGCATTGCTGGTGTAGGCTTAACTCAATTGTTATTATGGATTGGGTTGATGATAGCCATCTCTAGCTCGCTTTCTCTTTTTATCCCTGCCGAAGCGCTACAAGAATTTCAAAATGCACAACAAGCAGGTACCTCTGTTAGTGCTGTTGCAAGCAGTAACCCTGCTGCTATGAAAATTTTAGAAGCCCAAAATACCATCACAGAAGGTGTAAACTGGGCATTGATACTTTCTTGTTTTGTGTTCTATTTCCTCGGAGGTTATTTGTTTTACGCCTCTCTGTTTGCTGCTGTTGGAAGTGTCATCAATGAAGACCCACAAGAAGCACAACAACTGATGATGCCTATTTCCATGCCGATTATCTTTTCTTTCATTATACTTCAATCAGTATTAGCCAACCCAAATAGTTCATTGGCGATATGGACAAGTATCATTCCGTTTACTTCACCCATCATCATGATGGGAAGAATTCCTTTTGGTATACCAAGCACCGTACCTTACTGGCAATTAGCAGTATCAATGCTAACTCTTGTAGGAGGATTCATTTTTTCAACCTGGTTTGCCGGTAAAATATACCGTACAGGGATCTTGATGTACGGCAAAAAAGTGACCTGGAAAGAAATGCTAAAATGGACTTTTAGAAAGAATTGATAAATTCTTTATCAACGTTCAAACATTGGTGTAAATTTTGGTGTAATCTTGCCATATGAAATTACTATATGGCTACCTAAAGCCCTACAAGTGGCTGATTGCGCTCACGATGTTGCT
>JBDLUR010000227.1:0-5507 GCA_039805205.1 Bacteroidota bacterium | reverse complement strand
ACTGAGACCAAAGAGGAACTTGAAAATCTGGCTGATGATATTCAATTGTACTTCGGATTGGGTTGCAGAAATGTTACACAAATTTGGGTGCCTGAGGAATATGATTTTGTTCCTTTATTGGGGGCACTTAGAAAATATGACCATTATAAGGACCATGATAAATACAAAAATAATTTTGACTATCAATTAACCATTGCTATTATGAACAACAGGTTCTACATGAGCAATGACTCGATTGTTTTAATTGAAAATGAGAGTCCTTTTTCCCCCATTTCACAACTGCATTATCAGTATTATTCCGATCAAGTTGAAGTGAAAAAAAAGATAGACGAAAACAAAATCCAATGCATTGTAGGCAAAGGTTTTACACCCTTTGGAATGGCTCAGCAGCCCAGTTTGACAGATTTTCCAGATGGTGTTGACACCATGGATTTTCTTAAAAAACTGACATAATGCTGTCAAAATTTCATTTTTATAACCTAGCCCTAAAACCTACCGCCTAAGAATTTGTTAAATAGGCCGATTGGTAGACTGAAATTCAGACATGTTTGCTTATTTGCACACATGGGCATTATTTTTGATTTAAGTCAGTTTGTAAATAAATAAAACAAAGAACCATGAACATCAAGCAAACACTCACAGTAGTTTTGATTAGCGCAGTTACCAGTACGGCGGCAATGTTTGGTTATGATTCTTTCATCCGCAAACCCAACGCTATCCAAGAGTACAATGGTAAATTACCTGCTAGTTATGCTGGTTTTTACGACAGCAATAACAATGTACCTGGCCAACCAGTAGATTTTCAACCGGCATCTCAGGCAGGCGTCCCTGCTGTGGTGCATATAACAACAACAATTGGTTATAGTCAGGCCAATAATAATCTTCCTAAAACAAGAAAAAGTCCCTTTAGCGACTTTTTTGGTGACGATTTCTTTGAGGAATTTTTTGGTGGTCCACAAATGAGAAACATGCCTCAGCGAGCAAGTGGATCAGGTGTTATTATCAGTGAAGACGGTTATATTGTAACCAACAACCATGTGATTGAGGAAGCTGACGAAATTAAAGTTACACTGAATAATAAAAAACAATACAAAGCCAAACTCATTGGTACTGACCCAAGTAGTGATTTGGCTTTGATCAAGATTGAAGAAAAGGGACTTAACTTTTTGTTGTATGGAAATTCAGATAACATAAAAGTTGGTCAGTGGGTATTGGCTGTAGGCTACCCGCTTAATTTAGAAACAACTGTTACTGCAGGTATAGTAAGTGCGAAAGCAAGAACACTTGGTCTCAACCAAAGAAAAAGTAACAGTCCAATTGAATCTTTCATCCAAACTGACGCTGCAGTTAACCAAGGTAACTCTGGTGGTGCATTGATCAGCACCAATGGAGAGCTGGTAGGTATAGTTTCTGCTATCGCATCACCTACCGGTGCTTATGCAGGATACTCCTATGCTATACCCGTTAACATCGTTAAAAAAATCATTAACGACCTGCTACAGTACGGAACAGTACAAAGAGCATATCTAGGCATCAGCTATCTTCCTGAAAATGCTCCTGAAGCCGAGAAAACTAAGCTCAACTATAGAGAAGGTCAGGGAGTATTGGTCATGGATGTAGCCAAAGATGGTGCAATGTCTGCTTCAGGCATTCAGACTGGAGATTACATCACTAAAATCAATGGTGTAAAAGTGGCGAATGGAAGTGAAATGGTTGAACAAATAGCAGGTTACAAACCTGGTGATAAAATCACTGTTCACTATAACAGAGGAGGGAAAGAAGCCTCTACCAGCATTACATTGAGAAATAAATCAGGTAGCTATGAAATCGTGAAAAATACCGTTTCTGATAAATTAGGTGCTACTTTACAGTCGCTTGACAGTAAGAAATCAAAAGAATATGGTGTAAAAGGTGGTGTGGTTGTAACTAAGATCAATAGTGGACTGATAGATGAACAAACCAGAATGCGTGATGGATTTGTGATCTTAAAAGCAAACGGAACTGAAGTCAAAACTATTGAGGAATTCAATACAGCAATTACAAAACCATCGAAAAGAATTCTATTAGAAGGATTTTATCCAGGCTATGAAGGTGTTTACCAATACACCATTGAGGCTGCAGAATAAGTCAGATTTTCAGTTTCTAGATAAAGGCAGAACTCGGTTCTGCCTTTATTGTTTGATCCATACTTGATAGGACCAAGCTGGCATTTCAAGATAAATATGCTCAGTATTGAATTGTCTTCTTGAACCTGTGAAATATTCTACAAAGTTTCCTTTTTCATGAGTGGCAACTTCCACTTCAGGTAAATGATAGGGGGAAAAATTCAATACAACAGTAACAACTGCATCTTCATTTCTTCGGATAAAACTCAGAATGTGGTGATCAACATTATTACCTAAAAATAGACAACTCTCATTCGCCGCAAGTGATTTAAATGCTTTATTAGATTTTCTTAAGTTGTATAATGAGGCATAAAAATCATGTAGCTCTGGCCTCTCCTTCCATTCAATAACATCTTTATCAAAAAATGCTAACCGTTTTAGATTAGGCAATTCTTGTCCGCTATACATCAAAGGAATTCCCTTCCAGGTAGCTGAAAAAACTGCCAGAGGCAATGCCATATCACCATACTTTTCAAACTCAGTACCATTCCAACTGTTTTCATCATGGTTGCTAGTGAACCAAGCTGGACAAGCAGTTTGAGGTAGTTCATTGAGGTACTGAGACAAAACATATTTCATATGATGAATTTGCTGTGCCCCGTCTTTTTTTGTCTGGGTAGCAGCATTCATCCATCGCCAAGTATAGGCAGCATCAAATACAGTCATGTAATCTGGATCATCAAGCGGATCTAATTCAGCTAACCAGAACAAGTCTTTTGTTGGCCGTAGTGCCTTTCTCGCCTGCATCCAAAAATCAACTGGCGTAAGCATTGCCATATCACAACGAAAGCCATCAATATTGAATTTGTTTATCCAATATCTCATCGACTCAATCATGACAGTCCGCAACTGCTGATTACTATAATCAAGATCGATAACATCATCCCAGCCATGCTGATCATAAAATTCACCTGCTTCATTTTTCTTGTAAAAATCTGGTTGAGCAATCGTCCATTCATGATCCCACCCAGTATGATTAGCCACCCAATCAATGATAACTTTCAAACCTAATCTATGTGCTTGATTTACCAAATCAAGAAAATCATCTTCTGTGCCATATTCTGAATTAATAGCAGTATAACTGGAACAAGCATAATAACTTCCTAGACTTCCTTTACGCTGTTTATGGCTAATAGGAGTCAAAGGCATGAACCATAAGACTTCAACGCCCATTTCTTTTAATCTAGGGAGATGTTGTTTAAATGCGTTGATAGTTCCTTCTTGGGTGTACTGCCTGAGATTAACTTCATAGATATTGCTATCTAAAACCCAATCTACTGGGGGAAATTCACTTTTCATAGTGGAAAGTTAAGAAATAGCAATGACCCATTCGAACGAAAGTAGATTAGTATTGTTTAATCTTTGTGTAACTTTGAAGCCATAACATGAAGCAGTTTACAATACCCGTTAGATATAGGAGTCCGCTTATTTCAGCTATAAAGCAAAAGAGAAAAGCGGCTGACAAGTTGAAGAAAGATTTCACGCCAACCCATTTAGCTTTAGGCGATGTAGAAATTTTTTTAGCCAGACATTTTGGCTTTTGTTATGGTGTTGAAAATGCTATTGAAATTGCTTTCAAGACAGTTGAAAACAATCCAGATAAACGCATTTATTTATTGAGTGAAATGATTCACAATCCATTTGTGAACGAAGACCTCATTAACAGTGGTGTTCAGTTTTTAATGGATACCAAAGGAAATTCTCTTATACCCTTTGAAACTTTACAAGCAGATGATGTTGTAATCATTCCTGCATTTGGCACTACGATTGAAATTGAAAATAAATTAAGGTCGATTGGTATACAAATTGAAAAATACAATACTACCTGCCCCTTTGTAGAAAAGGTATGGAACAGAGCTGAGCAAATAGCACAAAAAGGATACAGTGTTGTAGTACATGGCAAACCCACTCACGAAGAAACAAGAGCTACTTTTTCACATAGTGATGTTCATGCACCAACAATAGTTGTGTATGATATGGATGAAGCAATAGTGTTGGGTGAATTCATTTTAGGGGCAAGAAAGATGGAAGATTTTCCTGCACAATTTGCAAATAGATATAGCGAAGGGTTTAGTCTTGAAAAGGATTTGGTTCGATTTGGTGTTGTTAACCAAACTACTATGCTTGCATCGGATACACAAGCCATTGCAGACTATTTAAAAAAGATAGTGATGCAGAAATACAACCTAAATGAGTCTAATGTAGGAGAATATTTCGCAGACACAAGAGATACGCTCTGTTATGCTACTAATGACAATCAGACAGCAGTAAAACATCTCTTAGAAACGAGTGCAGATTTAGCTATAGTGATTGGTGGAAGAAAGAGCAGCAATAGTTCACATTTGGTTGAACTTTGTGAAGAGAAGCTACCTACCTATTTTATTGAATCAGCAGCCGACTTGTTATCTAGTCAGGAGATCAAAGGATTTAACTGGCGAACACATGAAGAATACATCAAGGAAAACTATCTTCCTTCAAAAGAGAATGTGCGCATTTTAATCACTAGTGGCGCTTCTTGTCCGGATGCTATTGTTGAACAAACCATCGAGAAACTCGGCAGCTTCTTCCCAGGTGCTAAACAACTTTCAGAAGTCGGTACCCAGTGGCTATAAATCAAAGTTGTATTCTTTCTTCAGCCCATTTGAGGGCCAATTCAAGTTGTTGGTCTGGTGTAAGATGACTGTTATCAAGCACAAGCGCATCCTCAGGCTTTCTCAATGGAGAAATAGCCCTCGTAGAATCAATATGATCTCTTGATGCAAGATTATTTCTTACCTCCTCCATGGTAATGTCTGGATCTTTGGCTTGTAATTCTTTTAATCTCCTTTGCACTCTTATTTCAGGATCAGCCGTCATGAAAATCTTTAGTTCAGCTGCAGGAAAAACAACAGAACCTATATCTCTTCCATCCATCACAATTCCTTTGTCTTGTCCAATTATTCTTTGTTGGGCGACTGCAAAATCTCTGACTTTTGCCAAGGCCGCAGTTTCACTGACCCGTTCAGCTACTTTGATATCTCTGATTAATGCATCAACATTTTCCCCATTCATCCAGATTTCATTGTTAAGCGAAGCAGCATTTAGTTTAAATTCTAAGTGGATAGCGCCTAAGGCGTTTTCAATTGCAAGCTCATTCTTGATATCGACCTGATTTCTTAAGAAATAAAGCGTAATAGCGCGATACATCGCGCCTGAATCGATGAATATATAATTCAACTTTCTGGCAAGTTGTCGTGCCATGGTACTTTTACCGCAAGACGACCATCCATCGATGGCAATGACAATTTTCTTCATACGTATATCTGGAGCTACAAAAATGACGCTTATTGTCTGAATGACAAA
>JBDLUR010000226.1:0-29944 GCA_039805205.1 Bacteroidota bacterium | reverse complement strand
TCCAGGTATCACCCCCATCAGTACTTTTCCATAAACCACTACCATCACCTCCACTTTCCAAACTGTAAGGAGTTCTGATCACTCTCCAAGTTCCTGCATATAAAACAGAAGGATTACCAGGTTCCATTACTAAATCACTGCAACCAGTCTGCTCATTAACATATAGAACTTTTTTCCAGGTCTTTCCACCATCAATAGACTTGAATATTCCTCTTTCTTGATTAGGTCCAAAAAGATGACCCATCACACCAACCCAAAGTGTATTTGCATCATCAGGATGAATTACAATATTGGTAATATGCCTACCATCTTTCAACCCAATATTTTTCCATGTCTTTCCTGCATCTTCTGATTTCCACATTCCACCTAATCCTTCCGATACGTTACCACGCATAGTATTCTCACCTTCGCCTACATAAATGATATTGTCATTAGAAGGTGCAACTTCTACAGCGCCTATTGTACTACCAAAAAATTTATCAGAGATATTTTTCCAGTTGTTACCGGCATCAGTTGTTTTCCAAACACCACCACCTGTTGCACCAAAATAGAAGGTATTCTTTGATTTGTAACTTCCTGCAACAGCACCACTTCTTCCACCTCTGAACGGGCCGAGTAATCGATAATTTACATTCTTCAATAATGTAGCATCGTAACCAATTGAAGCTGCAGCAGCTTTTGGTTCAGTAACTTTTTTCTTTTGTGCTTGTACAAAAACAAAAGAACAAAGCGACAAAAAAGCAAATAGGATCCTTGTCATGTTATAAATTTTTGAGATCCTACAAGATAAGAAAATTACTGCTTCGTTGTGATCTTGGGAGGTGTGGATTTAGGGATAACTAGGGCTGGGCTTATTTCTGGCATGACCGACTTAATTTGCTTGATATTGAACAAGTTAGTATCAATAAATCTCCAATTTTTACCCCCATCTTCTGAAATCGCAATCAGGTTGGTGGATAATTCAATATCAGCAATGAAAGAGGTCAAAGTCATTGTTTGTGGAATAACAGATTGAAGTATTTTCTTATGATTAACCACTTCTCCAGGGTTACCAAAACTGATTTTTGAAACTTTGCCACCCAATTGCTCAAAGACATTCAGTGCTGAATCCGAGATCATCCTTAATTGTTCTTCACCCCCAGCTAGCTCTATCATCACTGGATGCATATAGCCAATAAACTTTTGGCTATTTTTCTGGGCTAGAGCGTTACCCATATCCATTGCCGCAGCTTTAATCGAAGAGGCATGTTGACCACTAACTTTAATACTAATCAAAAGCAATAAGCTCAGTAAACCATGCATGAAAAATTTCATCAGAGATCACGTTTTTTAAAGATGTAAAAAGAAAGCAACCAGGTTAAAACTACAAATACAATTGAATATGCAATATGCTTATCTACGGCTGCTAAAGCTAATTTATAGTCTGTTTCATTTAATCTGCCAATAAATGCTGGAACAGGTATAAGCCGGTCGGAAATTTCAAGAGGCAAGAACTGTCCGTAGTCGACTCCTCCAAATTTTTGAATTTTAAGTTTAAAAAAAGCCCCTGCCATGCTTTCAACAATCATACCGTAGAATATAAAAAGCCCATAGGCTATAAAGGCTTTTCGCACCAACAATCCTAGAAAAAATGCGAAAGATAATTGAGTGAAAATTTGGAGAAAAAATAATGCAATGTATTTGCCTTTGGTGAACATTTCAACTTTCGCAAGATCTTTCGTTGCAATAAATCCAATAGCAGTTGCAACAAAGAAGAAAAATAAAGTAACTAATACTGAAACCAATACTACACTGATGAACTTACCCCAAATGAAAGTGTTCTTTTGCCAACCATCGATAATATTTTGTCGATGTGTTCTGAACTGATATTCATTGGTGATAAGCATAATCACAACGATGGCAGGAATAAATGTAAAAAAAGAACTTAGATAGGCTGTAGTGTGATATACTTCAGGAAAATGAAAAGGGTTTCCCAAAAGCATTTTCAACAATTGACCACTTTGGTTTTTAGGTTTTGTAGATTCATCGTATCCAAAATAGACAATAGCATTAATGCCAGGGTATGACACAGCTGTTGCTAATAACAGCAACCAAAAAGAAAGATAATTTTTCAGTTTCAGCCATTCGGTGTTGATGATATTTTGAAACATTGCCATTTGCTTAATTATGATTGACTGGTGAGTTCAAAGAATTTTTCTTCCAGCCTTTTCTTCTTGGCTGATAATTGATTCAAAACAAGTTGATGGTCAAAGCAATGCCTATTAATGGTTTCTGCATTTATGTTATCTCCTTTAATATAACACTCAACGCCTTCTGAAGTAACAACTAAGCGACTCACCCCAGGCAAATGATTAAGTAATTCAATTAATCTTTCTTGTTCATAGGAATTAACAAGATAACAATCCTCGTCTGCTAATACTGAGGTAACTGTACCTGAAGTAATCAACTTTCCATACTTCAAGATGGCAACATGATCACAGATTTTCTCAACCTCATCCAACAAGTGACTTGCCATGATGATGGTATGACCAGCAGCAGCAAGTGATTTGATTAGTTCTCTGATTTCTGCAATTCCAACAGGATCTAATCCATTTGTAGGTTCATCCAATAATAACACCTCCGGACTTCCCAACAATGATGCAGCTATTGCAAGACGTTGTTTCATTCCTAAGCTATAGGTACTGAACTTAGAATTTCGTCTTTCATACAACTTGACTGTTTTTAATACTTCTTGTATTGCCTCTTCATTTCCACGCTGACTAATAGACTGTGTGATTCGAAGATTTTGTACCGCAGAAAGATAATGATAAAAGTTAGGCGTCTCGAGTAAAGAACCAATTCGTTTACGATGTACCAAGGTAGATGGCTCTCCGAACCAAGAATAGCTTCCTGCATCAGCTCCTAATATATCCAATATGATACTAAGTAATGTTGTTTTACCACTTCCATTAGGACCTAAAAGACCAAATACTGAACCTCGTGGAACATCAAAAGACACATTATCAAGTGCCTTTATCTTTCCAAAAGATTTAGATAGATTATGTATCTGTAAAACAGACATAGCAGATTTTTTTACAAGGTAAACCTATTTTAAACAAATAGATTTACCACTCATATAAACTGCTATTTCGCACTTAATAAATTAATTTCTGATAGGTCTGCCACTTTTTAGTACTGACTGAATTCTTTCAAGCGTTTTCTTTTCACCACACAAACTCAAAAACGCTTCGCGTTCTAGGTCTAATAAATATTGTTCTGAAACCAAAGTGGGTTCACTCAAATCACCACCACACATCACATAAGCCAATTTCTTAGCAACAAATGCATCATGCTCGGTTGCATATCCACCTTCTTTCATCACGTGGATACCTGCCAATAGAGCACCTAAGCCTGTGCGGCCTAATACTTTAATATCTGTACGTTGTTGTGGCATTACATAACCACTGTTGTATAGTTCGATTACAGAGCGTTTGGCTTCACTAATTCTTCTGCTTTGGTTCATGATTATTTCATCTTGCCCCTTTCTTAAAACTCCAATTTGGAAACCTTCTGCTGCAGAAGTCGCCACCTTGGCTGTCGCGATATTGATAAACCTATTTTTCAACGTAATGGTTTCAGGCTCATCTTCATGCATTTCATCAGCAGCACGCAATACAAATTCTTTTGTACCTCCTCCACCTGGTATAACTCCAATACCAAGTTCAACTAAGCCTATGTAGGTCTCAGCAGCTGCACAAACTTTGTCGGAGTGCAAACTCAATTCACAAGCTCCCCCTAGTGATAATGAATGGGGAGCAACCACTACAGGTATACTTGAATATCTTGCACGCATCATGGTGTTTTGAAACATCCTGATGGCCATGTCCATTTCATCATACTCTTGTTCTATGGCCAACATAAAGATCATGCCCACATTGGCCCCAGCAGAGAAATTATTTCCTTCATTTGCAATTACAAGGCCTTTGTATTTTTCTTCGGCAAGTGAAATACTTTTCTGTATTCCTTCAAGTACTTCACCTCCAATACTGCCCATTTTTGTATACCACTCTAAGCCTAAGACATCATCACCCAAATGATAGGTTCTGCATGCACTGTTCTTCCAAACCGTTTGTCCCTCAAAATGCTTCATCACTATGAATGCATTTTCTTGTCCGGGTGCATACACCGACTCTAATGACTTTGTAATTGGAGAATAAACCAATCGCTTACCGTCTTTCACAGTAAAGAAAGTAGAATATCCCGCTGCCAACATTTCATCAACCCAAGTGGCTACTTTATGTCCGTTTTTCTTCATTTCATTCACACACTTCTCAACACCTAAAAGATCCCAAGATTCAAAAGCACCAATTTCCCATCCAAATCCTGTCATCATTGCATTATCAATGCTGTGTAATGAATCAGAAATTTCAGGCACCCTGTTAGAAATGTAAGAGAATAAATTATAATGAAACAACCTGTAAAATTCCCCCGCCTTATCTGGAGAATTAAACAACATTTTTAATCGCGTATGCAAATCATCAATAGGCTTTGCAGCTTCAAGTGCAGCAAACTTTGCTTTTGTTCTTGGCCCATATTCCATGGTAGCCAGATCGAGTGTAAGGATTTCTTTTTCACCAGCAGCATTCTTGGTTTTTTTAAAAAATCCTTGTCCCGTTTTATCTCCCAACCATTTATTTTCAGAAAGCTTGTTTAACCACTGTGGGATTTTAAATTGATCACGTGCTTCATCATCCGGACAATTATCATACAATCCTTTAGCAACATGAATCATGGTGTCAATACCTACAACATCAGCAGTGCGGAAAGTGGCAGACTTAGGACGACCAATAATAGGTCCTGTCAAAGCATCAACTTCATCAATGGTAAAACCCATTTTTTCCTTTACACCCAATAAAGACATGATACCAAAGATGCCAATTCGATTGGCAATAAAACCTGGTGTATCCTTACAAAGAACAGTGGTTTTACCCAAATACAAATCACCATACTGCAATAGAAAATCAATCACCCATTTTTCAGTATGTGCAGTAGGTATGATTTCAAGCAAACGTAAATATCGAGGAGGGTTAAAGAAGTGTGCCCCACAAAAATGTTTTTGAAAATCTGTAGATCTTCCTTCTGCCATCATGTGAATGGGAATACCTGAAGTATTAGAAGTGATGAGTGTTCCCGGCTTTCTGTGTAACTCTACTTTTTCATAAAGCTGTTGTTTGATATCAAGTCGTTCAACAACCACTTCAACTATCCAATCACACGAAGCAATTTGTGGTAAATCATCTTCGAAATTTCCAGTTGTAATTTTCTTTACAACATCCTTTGTATAGACTGGAGAAGGATTGGACTTTATTGCATTTTGTAATGCAGTATTTACCAATTTATTTTTTTCAGCTTTTTTTGAATCAGCTGTTGCATCAGGAGAAACTATATCCAACAACAACACAGGAATGCCAATGCCTGCAAAATGACAAGCAATTCGAGATCCCATTACACCACTTCCTAATACAGCTACTTTTTTAATATGAGGTTTCATAAGCATGCAACTTTATCTGACGTAAGTTACATAAGCTTCCGGAAAAAATCATGAAACCTTAGCGCCTCCAGAAATTATATTTTCAGGTTGAACAAAATGAAGTTTCCCTTGTTCGTCTTCGGCCATAAGAATCATTCCATTACTATCGATACCCCTCATTTTTCTTGGGGCAAGATTGGCTACAACCACTACCTGCTTTCCAAGAATTGCTTCCGGTTCAAAATGCATGGCAATACCAGAAAGAATCGTCCTTTTCTCAAATCCAAGATCAACTTCTAACTGTAATAATTTATCTGCTTTGGGCACTTTTTGCGCCGATAAAATAATGCCTGTTCTTAAATCGATTTTTGCAAAATCATCAAATTGAATTTCATCCTTTAATGGCTCAGTAACTTTTTCTTCCATTTTATCAGTTGTTTCAGTTGTTGATGCTACGAGTCCAGCTTTAAGTTTTTCCAATTGAGCATGTATTTCCTCATCCTCAATTTTCCTGAACAACAATTGTGGTTCCCTCAGCGAATAACCAACACTTAGGAGCTTCAAACTTCCTGCATTTTCCCAATCCAACATTTTATCGACCACTTTCATCATATAGCACATTTTCTTTGCTGTAGATGGCAAGAATGGGTTGATTAAAACAGCAAGGTTGGCAGTCAACTGTAAACAGTTGAACATACAATTATCAATTAATGCCTGCTTCTCAGGGTTAGCCTCTAACTGCTTTGCAATAATCCAAGGCTCTTTTTCTTGCATGTAGCGATTACCTTTTCTAGCAAGATCAATAACCGCAAATAAAGCCTCGCGAAATTTATATCCCTCAAGCGCATCCTCTACAATTGCTTTTGTGCGTTTGATGTCTTGCTGTATTTGTAGGTCTTTTTCATCAGCAACCTCATTATGAAAAGAAGGCACTTTGCCCTTACATAGCTTATGCATAAGAACGAAAGTTCTATTTACATAGTTGCCAAATATAGAGACCAGCTCACTGTTTACAGCATCTTGAAATCCTTTCCAAGTAAACTCACTATCCTTTGATTCAGGTGCAATTTGAGTTAAGTAATAGCGGAGCATATCAACACATTGTTCCCCACCATTTTCTTTCTTCACAAAATCTTGAATGAAATCTCGCATTTCGAGTTTCCAGTTTCTGCTGGTACTCATTTTATCTCCTTCCAAATTCAAGAACTCATTGGCTGGTACATTTGCTGGTAAAATATTACCATGCAATTTCAACATCACGGGAAAAATAATACAATGGAAAACAATATTATCCTTACCTATAAAATGGACAAGTTGTGTATCTTGGTCATACCAGTAAGGCTTCCAGTCCTTGTTGTTATCTAAAGCCCACTGACGAGTTGCAGAAATATAGCCTATTGGGGCATCGAACCAAACATAGAGTACTTTACCAGTAGCATCCTTAAGAGGTACTTTAACCCCCCAATCAAGATCACGTGTTACGGCTCTAGACTGCAAACCACCATCAATCCAGCTTTTGCATTGACCCACAACCGAGGGTCTCCAATCTTGTCCGTGTTCCTCAATAATCCATTTTCTTAGAAATTCTTCGTGTTTTGCCAAAGGAAGATACCAATGCGTAGTTTTCTTTTTGACAGGAGCCTGACCACTGATCGTACTTACAGGGTTGATTAGTTCATCAGGACTCAGCGCTGTTCCACAAGATTCACACTGGTCTCCAAATGCTCTATCACTTTTACAATGCGGACAAGTACCTTTAATGAATCGATCAGCCAAAAATGTTTGTGATGCTTCATCGAAATATTGTTCTGTCTCTTTTGTTTCTAATTCACCCCTTTCATGCAAGTAGGTAAAAAATTCACTTGAAGTTTCATGGTGAAGTGGATCAGAAGTTCTATGGTAAATATCGAAGCTGATTTGCAGATCAGCAAAATCTTCCTTCATGGCCTGATGATACTTGTCGATAATAGCTTGAGCGGTTGTACCCTCTTTCATGGCCTGTATAGGAATAGCCGTGCCATGTTCATCACTACCACAAACAAAAACAACATCACGTTTTTGTAACCTTAAATAGCGCACATAGATATCGGCAGGAATATAAGCGCCAGCCAAATGACCAATGTGTTTTAGACCATTGGCATAAGGTAAGGCTGATGTAACTAAGTATCTTTTGGGAGTAGGCTTCATTGTATGCATTAGTATTTGCAAAAATAACCAAAATGTAGCGAATGCATCTATCACATTTTCAATACCAAACACTATTTTTACCCAATGAAAACCCCTCCATTTCTGAAGCCTGGCGATAAAATTGCAATTGTTTGTCCTGCTGGTTACATGCCTACCCAAAAAGCTATGGCCTGCATTAAAACACTTAAAAAATGGGGATTTACTGTAGTTAAAGGGAAAACCCTCGGCGGTAAGTCCAAAAACTATTTTTCAGGCACCCCAGAAGAGCGTTTAGTAGATTTTCAACATCAACTGAACGATGCTTCTGTTAAAGCCATTTTATGTGGAAGAGGTGGTTATGGCACTACCCATTTGTTGGACAAAATCGATTGGAAACAATTCAAGAAAAATCCAAAATGGATCATTGGCTTTAGCGATATCACTATAATGCACACCTTCTTACAACATGAACTGAAAATTGCAAGTATTCACGGACCAATGGCCAATGCATTTAATGATGACAATGGCATCAACAGATACACTTTATCTTTAAAAGATACATTCGAAGGTAAGCCCGTTCAATACAATTGCTTACCGCATAAATTGAATAAAATAGGGATGTCCAAAGCCCCTATTGTTGGAGGCAATCTTAGCCTGCTTGCTCATTCAATTGGCAGCAATGCTGAATTAGAATGTGATGGCAAACTTTTATTCATTGAAGATGTAGGCGAACAATTGTACAATGTTGAAAGGATGTTGTTACAATTGAAAAGAGCCGGAAAACTAAAAAAACTAAAAGGATTAATCGTTGGTGGTTTTACCCAAGAGAAAAATACTGAAAGACCTTTTGGAAAAGACTTGCACCAAATTATTAATGATGTTGTTCAAGAATACAAATACCCAGTTTGTTATGGGTTTCCAATAAGCCATAACAAAGAAAATGTAGCGGTATCAATTGGATCAACATACCGATTGGAAATAACGGAAGACTTGGTTACACTTTCAAGTTGCTGATTACCCTATGAGGTGTTTCAGTGCGGAATTGATCTGTGAGTAGATAAAATTGAAGCCCGATTGCTGAAGTTTAGAACTATCAACAGTGGTACTCTTTAGAACTTCCACACTCATTTCTCCCATGATCAATTTGAGCATGAATGAAGGAACATGCATAGGCAAGTAGAAAGCGCCATTCATCGCTTTGGCGATACCTAATGTAATTTCTTTATTGCTACATGGTTGTGGTGCTGCGAGATTATAAGCACCGCTCATTTCAGAAGTTTCGATGGCATGAATGAAGGCACGACAAAGATCGTCGATGTGCACCCAACTCACCATTTGATTACCAGATCCGAGAATTGCAGCAACACCTAATCTTGCAGGTTTTTTAAACTCTACTAATGCCCCACCTTCATTGCTCAAAGCAATTCCTAAACGTAACTTGACCAATCTTTTACCAAGGGATGAAACCTTATCGATACTTTCTTCCCATGCTTTACATGTTTGTCCTAGGAAATCATTTGCAGCCGGGTCACTCTCATTAAAAACCTTTCCGTTATCCGGTCCGTACCAACCAATAGCAGAGGCACTAATCACAGCTTTCACTTTGTTGGGTTGTGATGAAAGACATTGATAAAGCAGTTCACTTGATTTTGTTCTACTCAATTTGATTTCTTCCTTTCGCTTTTTAGTCCATCTTTTTTTAGCAACCCCTTCACCAGCAAGGTGAACAATATAATCTGCTTGCTTTAGCGCTTCATCATCAATGACCATTTGCTCTGTATTCCACTTGGCATAGTAGATTTTACCACTTGGACGAAAACTATTTTGTTGGTATGTAGTCTTATATGCCGAAGCAGTCGCTATTGGATTTCGTGATAAAATAATAACATCATACCCTTGTTGAAGAAGATGCCTACTAAGGGAAGTGCCAATCATTCCCGTTCCGCCTGTGATCATTACCGTTGGCATATTGAATTTTTTTACAAAATTAATGTTTCTCTTCTCAAGAAAACATTAAAAAAAACGCCCCGGTAAAAACCGGGGCGGGCAATCTAATTTTGGTTTTTCATCAATCGGGCTTTTTGCCTTCTAGGAAAGTGTTTATGGTACTAATTTGTGTTACATTGTTTTCATCCTTGCCTACTGAGTAGCTACTGTAGAACTTTTCAACAGAGGCAAGCGTGGTATTGTGAACTTGTAAATTATGTCTCACATATGCAGGAATACTCTCATATTCATTGTTAGGATCCTGAGCATTAAAATTGAAAGAGAGGTTTCTCAACTTATAAAGACGTTCAGCAGCTCTTGCTCTTTGCGATTCAGCCTCATCAACAGGAGCTGGTTCCTCTATGGGTTGTTCAAATGATACCACCTCTTCTTCTACTGGCAATGCAGTGGCAGGTGCTTCATGAAAGACTAGTTCTATTAGTTCATCTGTTTCATGATCAGCCTTGGGTAATTCCATTAAAGGTTGGACTAAAGGCTGTGTAAATTGGACAGGTTCTTCCACCTTAATTTCAATTTTTTGTTCCTGAACCTGCTGAACAGGTGCAGACTCACTTACATAAATCTGAGCTGGCTTTGTTAAAAATCCAGAAGCTGTAATTGGAGCAGCAACCACTTGTTCCATTTTTACTGGTGCAGCAATTTCTTGGGCCATAATTGGTTCTGCTACTTTTTCACTGAGATCAAATTGAACTGGTGCAGAAAAAGTCTCTACATCCAATTCGAAAACGAGAGGCGCTTCCTCATTGATAGACTCAACCACTGGTACTTCTTCCAATACTTCATCCACAATTACAGCAGGTAACTCCTCCACAATAGGCTCTTCGACAACTTCAGCAACAGGAGTTAAATCAAACACAACAGGTTCTTCTATTTTTGGAAGTTCCACTTGTGCTACTGGCTCTTCAATAACTTCAGCAACAGGCTCAAAAGACTCTGCTGGGATCAAGCTTACGGGCTCAAGCTGTTGCTTTGGAGCAACATCCAAGGTAAACATGATTTTCTCTTCCTTCACCTCTTGCTTCACTTCCACCTTAGGTTGTTCCCCAAATGGAGATTTTTGTTCGAATCCTGTGGCGATGATTGTAATGCTGATTTCATCACCCAAAGATTCATCATAACCTAGTCCGAGAATTACGTCAGCATCCGGACCAGCCTGTGTTAACAAAAATTCCTGAATGGTCTCAACCTCATCCATGGTAAACTCACCATCGCCAGTGCGAGAATTAATATTGATTAAGATCCACTTAGCACCTTTGATATCATTATCATTCAACAATGGAGAGTTAAGCGCTTGTTCAATTGCAACTTGTGCTCTATTTTCACCTTTAGCACGAGCACTACCAAGAATTGCAACACCACCATTTCTCATCACAGTGCATACATCGGCAAAGTCTACATTGATCTGACCAGTTGAATTGATTACATCAGTAATACATTTTGCCGCAGTAGCTAAAACATTATCTGCAGTTGACAATGCAGCACTCATGGTAAGATTACCAAATTGATGTCTTAACTTATCATTACTGATAACCAATAAGGTGTCTACATTTTGTTTGAGTTGGTTAATCCCATTTTGAGCATGCAGTGCTCTTTTCTTTCCTTCATAGGAAAAAGGTGTAGTAACAATTCCTACTGTAAGTATACCCATATCCTTACAAATCTTTGAAATAATTGGCGCACCGCCAGTCCCGGTACCCCCACCCATTCCGGCAGTTACAAATGCCATCTTGGTATTCACTTCTAGTATTCTTCTGATTTCATCTAAACTTTCTTCAGTTGCTTGTCGGCCAATTTCAGGATTAGCCCCAGCCCCAAGACCTTGGGTTAATGAAGGACCAAGTTGCACTTTATTTGGCACTTGACTAGTTGCCAATGATTGTGCATCAGTATTGCAGACAACGAAATCAACACCGTCTATACCAAGACTATGCATGTAATTAACTGCATTGCTTCCGCCGCCACCTACACCGATGACTTTGATAATGGATGATTGTTCTTTTGGGAGATCGAATTGTAACATTGTTATGGGTTTATGGGTTTTAGTAGTAAGTTGTTTTTTATAGTTGCTTATCGCCTTCTTCTTTGAAGAGATCAATTAGTCCATCTTTAATGGTATTCATAAAATCAGAAAGCGTTTTGCGGCCTTTTGTTGGTACTGCTGCCACAACAACATCGCCTTGTTCAGTTTCAACTTCTGTCTCAACTATTGCGACTGTTTTATTGGCGTGTGGATTAAGTTTATTCTGATTGTTCTCGTACACATTGTATCCTTTAAGGATCAATCCAATACAAGTTGCATACATAGGCTTCTCTAATTCTGCAATATGGTTTGCCGCCAAATGCTCATTAGGATAACCAATTCTTGCATTAAGTCCAGTTGCATATTCTGTAAGCTGGATCAAGTGCTTCAACTGGGAACCACCGCCAGTAAGCACTATACCACCATTGAGCATCTTATTATCAAGACCAACTTGCTTTAAATGGAAAGTCACGAACGCCAATATCTCACTCATTCTAGCTTGTATAATCGAAGCAAGATTTTTTACACTGATTTCTCTTGATGGCATTCCTCTTAATCCAGGAATTTTAATAAAGGCATTTGCTTGAGCGGCGTCAGAAAGTGCACTACCGTATTGAATTTTCATTAATTCAGCCTGTGTTTTAAGTACACCCAATCCCATTTTGATATCGTTGGTGATGTTCTCACCACCGAAAGGAATTACAGCAGTATGCTTCAATATACCTTCATAGAAAACAGCAAGATCTGTTGTTCCACCACCAATATCCAAGATAGCAATACCAGCTTCAATATCTTGTTCACTCATTACTGCTGCAGATGAAGCAAGCGGTTGAAGCATCAAGTCCTTTACACGTAAACCAGCTTTTTCAACACTCCTGTTAATATTCCTAATTGCATTTCTATCACCCGTGATGATGTGAAAATTAGCTCCAACTTTTACCCCAGTGTAACCAATTGGATCTGCAACATTCTGGTGATTATCTACAGTAAACTCTTGAGGAATCACATCAATAATCTGATCTCCAGCAGGAATATAGGTTTTGTACTGATCAGCAATCAATTGATCAATTTCAAATTGTTTGATTTCATCTTCAGTCGATCTTCTTACAATATCCCCACGGGTCTGAAGACTTTTGATATGGTGTCCTGCGATTCCAACATAAACTTCATTGATTTCAAGTCCCGGATTAGAAGCGTAGCAATTCTTCAACGCTGTCTCGATAGCTTTGATGGTCTGGTCGATATTCAAGACCATTCCATGTTGAACGCCATTGCTATTGGCTAATCCAAATCCTAAAATTTCAAGTTTTCCAAACTCATTTTTTCTACCTGCAATTGCGGCTATCTTGGTGGTTCCAATGTCAAGGCCTACAATAATGGGTTGTTCCTGTGTCATAGCGTATTTTTTACTGGGTTTTTTGCGTTGTTTTTAGTTGAATCAAAGTAGAGTCGGTCAGTTTTGCTGTATCTATTACTTTATAATTAGTTCCACGTTTTATACACACTGCTTGGTCTTTGTACTGCAGATCAATTTGTGAGTACTTAGACCAATTACCTTCATCATTAATTCGCTTATATAAAATTTTCAATTTTGAAAAAAGCTTCGCCCAGTCGTTTCTCACTCCAAGCTGTATAACTTGATCTCCCATCTGCGTCATTACTTCGAAGGTGAGATCAGCATTGATGTTTACTTGCTCAATTTGTGCCATCCATAATGAATCCGACTTGATAAAGTTTGACAGACTAACAATACGCTTCATCAATATTGTATCAGCAGCTGAAGGTGTAGCTGAGCGTTGTGCATAGTTGGTAAATACTGGCAAAGAGACTGCACCAGCTAATTTGACTGGCAATAAAGCATACTCATCATCTATATAAAATGAATTACCTGCTGGCGTGAATAGCCTTGCTACTGGATTACGCTGTTCTACCCTCAAGTGTAATTTACGCAACTGATCAAAATAAATATCTGCATTACGTATCCATGGATTTTTTTCCAATTGTTTCTCTAAAGCATAAATATCAAGCGCTGTAACAGGTTTACCTACAGGATGGGTATTACGAGCAGCTGGCCATAGCGTATAAATTATTTCATCTTCATCTAACATTCTAAATGGAAGTTGATCATCAAACTCTACAATTACTTCTTTACAAAGATTTTTTTGTTCTTTGTTTACAGCACTTATCAAGAGCACAGTAATGCCTGATCCAATGGAAAGCCATAGGATGATAGTCAGTACTTGCTTGATGAGTTGCTTATTGATCTTCATGACGCTACTAAAGAATTTTTTAAAGGTTCAACCATCTTATCAATATCGCCTGCGCCAGCTGTTATCAACATTGCAGGTGGATTTTCCTTAACATATTCCAATAAATTCTCTTTGGACATTACCTGCACTTGACCTTTCATTTTACTTGCCAACCATTCACTTGTGATACCAGGAATAGGCAACTCACGCGCTGGATAGATGGGCAACAAAATCACTTCATCCGCCAATTCCAACATCGCTGCAAAATCGTCTACCAAATCTCTTGTCCTGGTGAAGAGATGAGGCTGAAAAACAAGAGTACACTTGCGATTAGGAAACATTGCCTTTGCTCCATTAATCAATACTTTTAATTCTTCTGGATGGTGTGCGTAGTCATCGATAAAAACATGTTCATCTGTGTGAAGCACATATTCAAACCTTCTTTTTACACCCAAAAAATTAGAGATTGCTTTTTTGATTAAAATGTCAGCAATACCAAGATGTTTGGCAATTGCAATTGCCACAAGGCTATTTTCAACATTGTGCATTCCGCCCATCTTCAAGTTAACTTGCTCAATAGTCCAACCTGGTCCGTTTACATTGTATAGATATCCTCCTTCCTGCATTGCTAACCCAGTTGTATAGATATCAGCAGTTGTATCTATTAAATGATAGGTAAAATGAGTATCTCCCTTTAGTGAAGCTTCACGCTGAATACCTTTCTTAGAAAGTAACAAACCATCTTTTTTCAAATTCGAAGTGAATTGAACGAAAGCATCTTCCATTTCACTTGCAGTATGATAAATATCAAGATGGTCGGGGTCCATTGCAGAAATAGAAATGATATTAGGATAGAGCTTAAGGAAACTTCTATCATACTCATCTGCTTCAATCACGGCTACTGCATTAGCATGACTCCAGAAATTAGTTTCATAATTACTGGCAATACCCCCTAAAAACGCATTACATCCATAACCACTATCCCTTAGTAAATGAGCAACCATCGAACTGGTTGTAGTTTTTCCATGGGTGCCTGCAATACAAATATTGTATGTATCCTTGGAAATAATTTGCAGCATATCACTGCGCTTCAACAATTGAATATTGTTATTTCTACACCAAGATAAAATCGAATTGGTTGCAGGAATAGCAGGGGTATATACAACCATATCCGCATCCTGAGGGAATTCACTCACTTCATCATTAAAGTGAACGTAAATACCTTCTTGTTGTAGTTGATTGGTAAGCGCAGTAGGCGTTTTATCATAACCAGCAACAGCAATTCCTTTGCTATTAAAATAACGCGCAATTGCACTCATACCAATTCCACCTATTCCAAGAAAATAGACTTTTTTGATATTTTGTATGTTAGTCAACTCACGCATTTATTTCAAACATTTTTTTGATCATCAACTCAGCAATTAATTGATCAGCGTTTTTCACACCCATTTTTAATGCTGCTTCACTAAACGACTTACGGGCTTCTACATCATGTATTAAGCCCATCACTGTTTCAATTAATTTATTTTCAGCATCTTTATCACTCACCATCAGAGCAGCACCTTGCTTCACCAACAGTTGTGCGTTAACAGTTTGGTGATCTTCTGCAGCAAGGGGGAAGGGCACCAAGACAGACGGTTTTCCACAAACACAAATTTCTGCTAAAGCAATAGCACCTGCCCTAGACACAACTACATCCGCAGCCTTGTAGGCGTAATTCATTTTCGCAATAAATTCAGTGATACAAACCTCTTTTCTACTCTTTAGATTTTCACTAACTGCTGCTAAATTTCCTTTACCCGTCTGCCATATCACTTGGATACCACTATCAATTAGCTTATGCAATTCTTTATTGAATGCGGCATTTATACTTCTTGCACCTAAACTTCCTCCCATAACCAACACCGTTGGTTTATCGGATTTTAGTCCGAAATACTCAAATGCTTCTTCTCTTAAAACTTTCGATTCAGCTATTTCTCTTCTAACAGGATTACCTGTATATACTAAGGTATTTTTCGGGAAGAACTTTTCCATCCCATGCGTACCCGCCATTACCAACTTGGCATTTTTACTGAGCATTAAATTTGCTTTCCCAGCAAATGAATTGGCCTCATGGAGGAAACTCGGTATCCCTTTTTGCTGTGCGAATTTGAGGACTGGAAAACTTGAATAACCTCCTACACCAAAAACAGCATCTGGTTTAAATTCCTTGAAAATAGAACGGACTTGCAAAAAGCTCTTCAAAAGCTGGAAAGGAAGTTTCCAGTTTTGCAATAAATGAGAACGATTGAACCCTGCGATATCAATACCCTCAATTCGATACCCAGCTTGTGGCACTTTCTCCATCTCCATTTTTCCATTAGCACCAACAAAAAGTATTTCAATAGCAGGAATCATCTGCTGCAGTGCGTTCGCAACTGCAATGGCAGGGAAGATATGCCCCCCTGTACCGCCACCTGCTATGATGATTCTATTTAAATTCATACTATTCTTGTTCAGTACTTGTTGTTTCTGTTTTTCCTTCTAAATTCTCAACGTTTCTTGCTACACTTAAGATGATTCCAATTGCCATACAGGTAAATAAAAATGAACTACCACCCATACTTACCAAGGGTAGTGTTACGCCAGTTACTGGAAATAAACTCACATTAACTGCCATGTTAGCCATAGCCTGTATAACCAGCGTAAAACTCAATGCCAATGCAAGGAAAGCACCAAATGCATAAGGACAATTTTTTACAATTCTGATGCACCTGTAGAGGAACAACAGATAAATCAAAAGAATCACTGCTCCACCGATCAAACCATATTCTTCAATAATGATGGAATAGATAAAATCCGAATACGGGTGTGGAAGGAAATTTCTTGCTTCACTATTACCCGGACCTAAACCAACCCAACTGCCTTTGGCAATTGCAATTTTTGCTTGTTGTACCTGATAAGAAGCTTCCTGCTTATCTGCATACATAAAATTTTGTACACGCTTCACCCAGGTCTCTACCCTTCCTTTTGTCAGGAAAGAAGGCATAGGCTCCGCTTTACCCTCTGCTTCGTTGTAATACATTTTTGCAAACCCGATCAGCATCATTAATGGAACAGCAGCCACCAATACAACTAACCCGATATGTTTGATGCTAGCCCTTCCAATAAATAATAAAATAAGACTCGTTGCACCAGTAAGCAAAGCAGTTGATAAGTTTGCAGGTGCTATTAGTCCGCATATAACAAACACCGGCGCAATAACAGGCAGAAACCCTTTTTTAAATGACTTGATTGTTTCCTGACGCTTACTCAATTGTCTGCTCAAATACATGAATAAAGCAAGCTTAGCCAAATCAGAAGTTTGGAAAGTCAGATTGATGATAGGCAACTTGATCCACCTATTTGCATCGTTAAGATTTGTACCAAAAAATAAGGTATAGATCAACAAAGGAATTGAAGCTAAAAATAACACTAATGCAATTCTTGAATAATGTGTGTACTTAATTAGATGAGCAAAATAGATAATGGCTACACCGACTGCAATAAATACAATCTGTTTAAACAAATAGGATTCTGTACTTTTTGAGAGTTTATAAGCAAGTGTTCCTGTACTGCTATAAACAGCCAGCAAACTCATCATGGTTAGCAATACCACAATCGCCCAAATGACTTTATCACCTTTAGTGCGACTGGTTATACTACCCAGTGTGTATTTTTTAATATCGATTCCCTCTCCTTGCATTCAGTTAGAGTTCTTTTACTGCTTTTTTAAATTGATCTCCCCTGTCTTCATAGTTTTTGAACAAATCAAAACTTGCACAAGCAGGACTCAACAAAACCACATCTCCTTTTGCAGAAAGCTCATAGGCTTTTTTTACTGCTTCGTCTGCACTTGAAGTATCTACAATTGTTCCTACTACATCTGAAAAAGCTGCATGTATTTTTGCATTATCAACACCCATACATACAATTACTTTTACTTTTTCAGCAATCATATCTTTTAATAAATCGTAATCATTCCCCTTATCAACGCCGCCTAAAATGAGCGTTACTGGCTTTTCCATACTCTCAAGTGCAAACCAAGTACTGTTTACATTTGTCGCTTTTGAATCGTTAATAAATTCAATGCCGCGAACAGTAGCCACTTTCTCCATCCTGTGTTCAAGACTTTCAAATGACACTACAGCATCTCTGATTTTATCTTTACGAATACCCACAACAGAAGAAGCTACTGCAGCTGCCATGGTATTGTATTGATTGTGTTTGCCTTTTAAAGCAAAATCAAAAATGCTCATGCTAAATGGCTCGACTTGTTTTACATGCATGGTTTCGTCCTTGATGTAAGCGCCTTTTGGCAATTCTCTCTGCATACTAATCGGTAAGGGTTTAGAATGGAATGGATATTGATCTATGTATTGCATAGTCACAGGATCATCTGCATTGTAAATAAAGAAATCCTGCTCCGTTTGATTTTTTACAATCTTGAACTTCGCTTCGATGTATTTCTCAAAATCATGATTGTAGCGATCTAAATGGTCTTCAGTAATGTTGGTGAGCACTGCAACATCTGGTCGGAATGAAATGATATCATCCAATTGAAAACTGCTAATTTCTACTACATAAAGAGGCCTCGGATCTATTGTAATTTGACGGGCAATTGAGTTACCAATATTTCCCACCAAAGCACAATTGTAACCACCAGTTTTACAAATCTGGTAAATCAATGAAGTTGTTGTTGTTTTCCCATTGCTACCAGTAATGCCAATGATTTTGCTATCTCCCTTATGGCGATAAGCTAATTCCATTTCACTGATTACAGGTATATGCTTAGCTATAATGGCTTGTACAACTGCAGATGAAGATGGGATGCCAGGGCTCTTCATTACTTCATCAGCAGACAATATTTTTTCAAGGGTATGTCCGCCTGATTCAAATGAAATATGATTTGCCTCTAACTCATGTTGGTAATGAGGCTTGATCATAGCACCGTCACTCAAGAATACATCATACCCTTGTTGCTTGCACAACAATGCAGCTCCAACACCACTTTCACCACCGCCAAGTATGACCATTCTTTTCATCGACATTACTGCTTAAATATTTTTGCTTATCTAATTTTTAATGACATTACTGCAAACACCACGAACAATAAGGTTACAATCCAAAAACGGACCGCTATTTTACTCTCATGATATCCTTTCTTCTGATAATGATGATGTAGAGGACTCATCAAAAACACTCTTCTTCCTTCACCATATTTCTTTTTTGTATACTTGAAATATCCTACCTGAATCATCACACTTAAATTTTCAATCAAGAACACTGCACAGAAAATAGGAATGAGTAACTCTTTTCTAATAATAATAGCTAATGCGGCTATTATTCCGCCCAAAGCAAGGCTTCCTGTATCTCCCATGAATACCTGAGCAGGATAGGTATTGTACCACAAGAATCCAATACACGCACCTATTAATGCTGCAATAAAGATGGACACCTCACCCAAATTGGGGATATACATGATATTGAGATAATCGGCTAGAATCAAGTTGCCACTTGCATAGGCAAAAAGTGCGAGACAGACACCGATGATAGCTGAAACTCCTGTTGCCAACCCATCTAATCCATCAGTGATGTTAGCCCCATTGGAAACCGCGGTTACAATGAAAATAATTACCAACATATAGACTATCCAACCATACTGTCTTAATGATGCTGGCAACAGTTTTGCATAGTTGAACTCATGGTCTTTAATAAATGGAATGGTAGTGATTGGCTCATCAGCTTTTACAAAATACCTGACACCGCCCTGGTACTTTACTTCACTGGCATGAGCAGGCTTCTCAGCGCCCTTATATTCACGCATTACTTTTACATTGTCATTGAACAATAAAGTGATACTGATGATTACGCCCAAACCTACTTGTCCCATTACCTTGAACCAACCTGCTAATCCGTCATCGTTCCCTTTTTTATAGGTAACTCCTTTTTGTTGTGCAATTCTTTTTGCTCTCAACTTGAGATAGTCATCTACAAATCCAACAAGTCCGAGCCATACTGTACTAAGGATAAGTAACTTGATATATACCTTATCAAGATTAGCAAAGAGTAAGGTGGGAATCAAGATACCCAGAAGAATAATAAATCCTCCCATGGTAGGGGTTCCCTTCTTTTGTTCTTCTCCTTGAAGTCCAAGTTCACGAACACTTTCACCTACCTGTAGTTTTCTTAACACGTTAATGATATTCTTACCATAAACCAAAGTGATCACAAGTGACAATAAAACAGCGAGCATAGCCCTGAAGGTGATGAACTGAAATAGTCCGCTTCCCGGAATCCGGATCTGCTCATTTTGCAACCATTGAAAAAAATGATACAACATGTTGAACTATTTATTTAATTCGTTTATCACTGATGTTAAGACTGCTTTATCATCAAAAGGGATACGCTCTCCTTTGATTTCTTGGTATTTTTCATGCCCTTTGCCTGCTACCAAAATGATATCACTTGGTCTAGCTAGCATTACAGCAGTACGGATGGCTTCACGACGATCTTCAATTGTCAACACCCTTCTCTTTAGTACTTCATCCAATCCCACATGCATATCTTGAAGAATATCAGCCGGATCTTCACTTCTTGGATTATCAGCAGTAAAAATGGCTTTGGTGCTGAATTCTGCTGCGGCTACCCCCATCAATTTCCTTTTTGATTTATCTCTATCGCCACCACACCCAACAACTGTGATCAATTGCTCGCCTCCTTTTTGAAATTTCTTGATTGTAGAAAGCACATTGAGCAATGCATCCGGAGTATGTGCATAATCAATAATTCCAATGATTGAATCCTTTGGAGATACGATGTAATCAAATCTCCCTTCTGCACCAGTTAGATTACTTAAGCTTTGCAAAACATCTTGTTTGTCTTCACCTAAACAAATTGCAGCTGCATAAACTGCTAATAAATTATAGGCATTGAATTCACCTATCAACCTGAAATGGACATCCATTTCATTGACCATCATTTGTAATCCCGTAATGGCATTATCAATGATCTTTCCTTTGAAATCAGCAATCGACTTAAGGCTATAATAAAATTTATCAGCCTGTGTATTTTGTAGCATGACAGCGCCGTTTCTATCATCCATATTCGAAATAGAAAATGCTGATGAAGACAAGCCGTCAAAAAACTGTTTCTTCACCCTGATGTACTCATCAAATGTTTTATGGTAATCAAGATGATCATGGGTGATATTGGTAAATATGCCTCCTGCAAATTCAAGGCCAGCTATTCTATTTTGATGAACAGCATGACTACTAACTTCCATAAAAGCATGCGTGCAACCGTTATCCACCATACGTTTCAACAACTCATTGAGTGTGATAACATCAGGAGTGGTATGGGTTGAAGGAATAGTTTCTTCCCCAATCATGTTATTTACAGTCGATATAAGGCCCGCTTGCACATCCATCGACATAAACAACTTATACAATAAAGTAGCAACAGTAGTTTTTCCATTAGTACCAGTCACACCCACCAACTTTAGCTGTTTGCTAGGCTCACCATAAAAAGCATGAGCCATAATACCTGCTGCTAGGGCTGCATTATCTGTCTGGATATAGTTAACCTCTTCATGAATTACTGAAGGTATTGCCTCACAAACTATAATTTTTGCACCGTTCTGAATTGCAGCGTCAATAAATTGATGACCATCCTGCGCTACTCCACGAATAGCAAAAAAACAACCACCATCAACAACTTTTCGAGAATCGATAGCCATGCCATTTACTTCCACATTGGTTCTACCAATGATGGATTGAATTTTGACCTTGTATAATATGTTTTGTAACAATGGCATTTCTTATTCGATGGTATTAGCAAGGTTTAAATAAACAGTTTGGCGACGTTGAACAGGTGTTCCAGGAAGAATAGATTGGCTTACCACCTTACCCTTGCCTGTTGCGATAACCTGTAATTGTTGCTTCTCCAATAGCTCAAGCGCATCTTTAAGCCCAAACCCTTTTAGATCAGGCATAGTGCCATTTTCCACTTTCCACGCTTCTGATTGTACGTTCTTTCTATTTGCCTGTACAGTACTCCAATCTCCCTTCTTTCCAGAATCAACTATTTGGGCTTTCACTTGCTTTGCGATGGTCTTAAAGTCTGCAGCAGAGCCCTTCCATATAGCCTTTGAACTATCAGAAAAAATAGTATGCTTATAATTAGCATAGAGTTCTGCATCCACGGTGAAGAGCTTATTTGCAATCTCCTTGAAAACCGGACCAGCAACTACGCCTCCATAATATTTTGCAGCAAAAGGTTTATTCTTAATTACCACGATGCAAGAATATTTTGGATTATCGGCCGGAAAATAGCCAGCAAAAGAAGCCTGATAGATATGCTCAGTATAACCTTTGTTACCGTTAGCAACTTGTGCCGTACCAGTTTTGCCTGCGAGGCTGAAATAAGGACTTTGTAAGCTTTTTGCAGTGCCCGCTGTAACTACTCCTTCTAAACAAGTTTTTAGCTGATCAAGTGTTGTCTTGCTGCAGATAGAATCTATCACAACTGTAGGCTTAAATTCTTTGATCAATTTTCCATCCTGCATCACTGCGTTTACCAAATAGGGCTTCATCATTTTACCACCATTCGCTACAGCATTGTAGATGGTTAAGGTTTGAAGTGGACTTACAGCAAGGTTGTATCCAAAACTCATCCATGGTAAAGCAACATTACTCCAAGTTTTACTTGTAGGAGTTGGAATAGCAGGCTTTGATTCGCCTACAAGATCAATACCCGTAGGTTGATCCAATTTCAATCTTTTAAGATGCGCGATAAATTTCTCAGGCTGTTTATAATAATGATTGACTGCCAACTTAGCCATACCAACATTAGAACTCAATTCAAAAGCTTGCTGATAGGTAACATCTGTACGGTGATGACGCTCACTGTCCCATACCGTTCTGTTGCTAAAACTCCATTTACCACCTTCCAGGTTTACGGTTGAATTGAGGTTGATGTACTGATCTTCCAAACCTGCTAGCATGGTAATCAACTTGAAAGTAGACCCAGGCTCAGATCTTGTAATAGCATAATTGAAGTCTTCAGAATAAGTACCATCAGGCTGCCTACCTAAATTAGCAATAGCCTTAATTTTTCCAGTTTTCACTTCCATCACAATACAAGTACCATTTGTACACTCATTCTCTTGCATCACTTTCAACAATGCTTGCTCTGCAACATCTTGAATATTAATATCAATAGTAGTAATGATATCAGATCCATTTTGTGGCTCAATCTCAGAACCTTCAACCGGAACAAACGCACCACCCGCAACTCTTCTCACCAAACGTTTTCCAGTTACACCCTTCAATAAACTATCATAGGTTTTTTCCAATCCTACATTCTTTGTAACCAAATTACCACTACCATCCACATATTCTCTTGACAATCCAATGGTACGGTTAGCCAACAAACCAAATGGCGTTAGTCGTTTTTCCTTTTCAACAAAAATGAATCCATTCTTATTCTTGTTCTTTTTGATGAAACTGATATTTCTTAATTCTTGGTATTGCTTAAATCCAATGTTCTTGTGTAAAAGGTAATAACGATTTTGGCGTTCAAAAACATCTATAAGTTCTTTCTTGTATTGGGCAGGTGTACCTTCTCCTAAAATAGCGGCCAAATAAATGGAAACACTATCTATATTTTCCTTCAACCTCTTACCACTCTTTTCTTGTATACCCTCTGCTCCAAAATCCAAATAGATATCGAAAAAGGGAATAGAACTGCTTAGCATTCTTCCATCCTCACTATAAATAGTGCCACGCTCTGCATCCATTTCACGGTATTCTAAGTGAAGACTATCACTGAGTGATTTCCAATAAGCACCTTCTACACGCTGGATATAGAAGGCCTTTGCAAATACAAAGACACCAAAAATCAGCATCCCCATGTAAATGAGATAACTACGCCACAGTATGTCTTTCTTTGTATCCACTTATTAATTATCTAGTTTTTCCTTGTTCGTTTACTGTTGAATCTTGAATTGCGATTGGAGGCTCCAGGATCTCTCTGATCCCAGAGACCTCAACCGCTTTTACTACTTCGGATTGTTTGGTCATGAACATCCATTCGCTCCTGACCATCTTGAATTCATATTGTTGGTTTTTCAAGTCCCTTGTTGTTTTATTTATATCCTTTATCGCTTTTTCAGCATGGTGCACATTGTAGATGTAGACCACTGCCAAAACCGATAAATAGAGAAAGAAAGGAATATTCTTCACCAACCAAACTTGGTTAATGAACAACCACTTGCTATCACTTTTTTTCTCTTTCATAAGAAATACACTTCTCTATTTTTTAATACCTACACGCAATCTTGCACTACGTGATCTTGGATTACTTTTCACCTCTTCAAATGATGGTTCAATTGGCTTTTTGTTCATCAAGACAAACGGCGACGCTTGTCTGGTGCCATAAACCGGATCTACTTCTTGTTCTTCTACAGACCCTGTTTTGAAAAAATTCTTGACTAGTCTGTCTTCAATGCTGTGAAAGGTGATAACTGAAAAGCGACCCTCTGGCTTTAGTACATCTGCTGCCTGTTGCATCAAATCTGCCAACGCCCCTACTTCATCATTCACTTTCATGCGCAGCGCCTGAAAGACTTGAGCAAAATATTTGTTTGGATTACCCTTAACGATGGGAGCGATTACGTTTTTAAGGTCATTTACCGTGTTGATGGTTTGCGAGCGGACTTGCTCTACAAGTAGGTTGGCTAAAGTCTTGGCATTGGTTACTTCACCAAATTCTTGGAAAATCCATTGTAATTCTTCTGCTGAAGATTGTTTGATGAGTTCTGCTGCAGTTACGCCATCTGTATTGTCCATTCTCATGTCTAATGGAGCATCAAAACGAATCGAAAAACCACGGGAGGGTTCATCAAACTGGTGACTGCTTACGCCAAGGTCTGCCAAAATACCATCCACCTGTTGAACCTGGTAAAGACGAAGAAAACGAGCAAGATGTCGGAAATTATGTGGGATAAATACCAAACGTGTATCAGCAGTCAGGTTGGCTTTTGCATCAGGATCCTGATCAAAAGCATAAAGCCTTCCATTTTCATTTAGTTTGGATAATATCTCCCTAGAATGTCCGCCACCACCGTAAGTGCAATCAACATAAACACCATCAGGTTTGATCGACAAGGAATCGACCGCCTCTTTGAGCATCACCGGTACATGATAGGTCCGGTTTCCCTCCTCACCAATCCTATCCCTCTTTTGCTCGTTTGGCATCCTTTTTGGTTTTATCAGTGTTGCTCCTTCTTTGTCATCACTTCAGCAGCAAGATTGCTGAAGGATTCGGGTGAAAAGTTTTCAAAGAACTGCTGATACTTATTTTTGTCCCATATTTCCATTTTGTTAACCGCAGACACCAACACGATATCCTTTTCCAATCCGGCATGCTCCATTAAACTTTTAGGGAGCAAAAGACGACCGGCACTGTCCACTTCAATCTGCATAGCCCCATTCAAAAAGTAACGCCTGAATTCCCTGACCTTAGGATCGAAGTCGTTCAACGAACTGATACTCTCATACAAAGGAGCCCAACTTTCCATAGGATACATCGAGAGGCATTTTTCGAAACCACGGTTGATAACAAAAACAGGAAGCTCTCCCTCTGGCAGCTGTTTTTTTATGCCTGCCGGGAGAAGAAACCTACCTTTGCTGTCGATGGTAGCCTCGTATTCGCCGATGAATCCTATCATTTACAATGTTTTAAACGAAATAACATTTATTGACACAAAATAACACAAAATCCCACTTTTGTACCTCAAATACGAATTCTATATTTATCCACAGCTGAAATCAGCCACTGCATTGATTTTCAGCGAAAATTCTTCAATTTTGTGTGGGTATACCCAAAATGCATGTGCATAACCTGTGAATTACCTGTGAAATATGAAAAATCTCTCAACCATACCAACAATAAATGTTCAGGAATTCACCTATGAATTGCCTCATGAAAGCATTGCTTATGAACCAACGCCACAACGAGATGGGTCAAGGCTATTGGTATTCAAAGACAATGAAATCAAGCACCGCCGATATACAGAAATAGCTGGAGTTCTCCCAGTTAGCGCTCATCTCTTTTTCAACGATACCAAGGTTATTGCAGCGCGTTTGTATTTTAAAAAAAACACAGGCAGTACCATAGAAATATTCTTATTAGAGCCATTGGATGGCAACTATGAGCAGTTACATCATACACAAGTGAGCAGTTGGAAATGTTTAGTAGGAGGAAGTAAAAAATGGAAAGAAGATGAATTGTTGGTTACATCCATACATTCATCTGAAATCAATACTACACTAACAGCCAGAAGAATTGAAAAGACCGAAAACTATACATCAGTTGAGTTTACATGGGATCAGTCTGTTTCGTTTAGTGAGATAATAAAAGCAACCGGACAAATCCCTTTGCCACCCTATATCAAAAGAGCATCCAAAGAAGAAGATAAGACTCGCTATCAAACTGTTTATGCAAAGGAAGAGGGATCAGTAGCTGCACCAACAGCAGGACTCCATTTCACAGCTGACATATTTGAATCATTGAGGAATAAGGGAATTGAAAAATCATTTCTAACCCTTCATGTTGGAGCAGGCACGTTCAAACCTGTAACCGCCTCAAGTATTGCTGATCATCAAATGCATGAGGAATACTTTGAAGTAGATAAAAACACAATAGCTACTCTTGCCGACTCTCAAAAGATGAGAGTAGCAGTTGGAACCACTTCATTAAGAACGCTAGAAAGTTTGTATTGGATTGGAATACAACTTATGCAAGTAAAAGGAGAGCCTAATCTTCATGCACTTCAACTGCACCAATGGGATCACTTTTATTGGAAAGAAGAGAACATGCCAACAGCTTCTACAGTGTTTACTTTTTTTCTTGAAATGATGGAGCAACAAAATCAACATAAACTAATTGGACATACTGGCATTTGTATTACACCAGGCTATACATTTAAAGTGATTGATGCATTGATTACAAATTTTCATCAACCTCAATCAACTTTATTATTATTGGTAGCAGCTATTGTTGGTGACAAATGGCGAGAGTTGTACAATACAGCGCTAAAAGAAGGCTACCGTTTCTTAAGTTATGGAGATGGTTCTATTCTTTTTGTACAGCGTTAATCAGCTCAATGGAATAACTACCTTAAATTGGCTTCCCTCGCCCAATGAACTTGCAACTTCAATTTTACCATTGTGAGCCTCAACCATTTTTCTGGTATAGTTCAATCCGAGACCAAATCCTTTTACATTGTGCACATCACCTGTATGAGCCCTATAGAACTTGTCAAATATTTTTGATACGGTATCCTTTGTCATTCCAATACCATTATCTTTTATGGTAATTACAATGCTATTGTTATGGTTATGGGTTCCTACTTCAATGACAGGATCAACATCTTCTTTTGAATACTTAAGTGCATTATCAATCAAGTTACTGATCATGTTTACAAAATGAACAGGATGTCCCATAACATTATCAGAGGTGGCTTCTAACGTATACGTAACTGTTGCATTTTTCTCAGCTACTTGCAAGGCAAATTTGTCCTGCATTTTTTTCATCACCTCATGCACATGCAATTCCACTTTTCCTTTCAATACTTGATTGATATCTAACTGGGCTGCTTGTAAGATTTGTTCAACCTGCGTATTCATGCGCAGGTTTTCATTTTTTATTATTTGTCCAATTGCGAGTAACTGCTCTCTGTTGCCAATAATTTTTTCATTTTTAAGCGTATCAACAGCAATTGAGATCGTAGCCAATGGCGTTCGCAATTCATGCGTCATGTTGTTGATGAAATCTGTCTTCATCTCACTTAATTTCTTCTGCGTAAGAATTGTTCTAACAGTCAAATAAAATGCAGTGATGAGAACTAGGGTAAAGATTACCGCAACACCAATCATCCATCCAACATAGCGCATCACAAAGTCTTGCATATCATAAATGATCAATACAAGTTTTTCATTGGGCATTAAAGCTCGACTGTCATCACTTTCAAGAGACACTAGTGGCCATACATGAATCCAATAATTTACTGAGTCTTTTAGTCCGAGTTCATAATGCTTTTCATAATCAGGCGATGCTAGATCCGGACCAAGATTATTTGCATCATTAAGTACTGCAAATTCAAACTTGGCTCCTTTAAGCCCGTTTGCTTCAAATGCTTTTTCGAATTTCTTTTGAATATCCTCAACTGAAAATCTTTCAGCAATAGTTTGAGGACCGATGATTTCAAGCAATTGCTCCTGTGCACCTTTGGGTAAAACATCAACAGGCAACTGTGGGGTGTACTGCATTTTCTCATCTACCAACGCTTCAACCACTTCAAATTCTACCATATCGACTTTACCAGCAATCTGGTCTTTACGTATGGCCGCTACATTCTTTAACCATGAATATTGGATAACGATGATGCCAATTAAAGAAATGGTAATGAGTATGGTAATGATGGAAAAAGACTTTTTCATGTAAAGACAAAAATAAGTTTGCGTATTGATGAAGATACAGATAGGTAAATTATTTAACTTAGGTTTATGAAGATGCCATCTGTTGGAGATTTTTTGATTGCCGAGCCATTTATGCAGGATCCCAATTTCCAGCGGACTGTGGTATTACTCTGTCAAAAACAGGAAGACGGATATGTTGGCTTCACCATTAACAAGAAAATCGACTATTTAGTAGGCGACCTAGTGGAAGAATTGGCAGATTGCTCAATGCCCTTGTTTGATGGTGGTCCGGTTGGCAAAGAACAGATGTTTTTTCTGCACAGCATGCCAGAACTTATTGCAGGCGGAATCATGATCCAAAAAGATCTCTATTGGGGCGGTGATTTTGAACAAGTAAAACAATTGGTACAATCACAGACAATTGACCCCAATCGCATTAAATTTATTGTGGGATATTCCGGATGGGAAGCTGGTCAACTTGAGGATGAGATGCAAGAAAAAAGTTGGCTCATTACACCAGCTACAAGAAGTTTGGTCTTTCAAAAACAATCAGAAGACATCTGGAAAAATGCTGTCAAATTATTAGGTGAAGAATTCAAGCCAATTATCAATTATCCGAAGAACCCCTCGTTTAATTAAGTTGCAGCTTTAAATTATCACAATATTCTATTGTCAATTTCTATACTCCTCTTATTTTTGCTTGTAACCAAACTAGACTAACAAATGAAACTTAACTATTTATTAATTGCAAGCACACTACTATTTTTTGGATGTAAAAAAGATGCCATTAGCATTCCATTTAGCCTGACCGTAAGTGACGGTTCGGTTATTGAAGGAAATGCAGGTGAAAATAAAGTCATTGAATTTGAAGTTACACTGGACCGGGTTGTTTCAAACTCTGATAATATACGAATAAAGGTTGCTACGGCTGATGGTACTGCAAAAAGTGGTGAAGATTTTATTGTTCCCTTATATGATGATTGGGGCCTAGTGCCTCAAGGAACAAGAACCAAAAAAATACAAATTGAAATTATTGAGGACATGACTAAAGAATTAACAGAGGAGTTTACTATAGTTGTAAGTAGTCCTTCTCCAAATGTAAAGATTGTTGATGGTATTGGTAAAGGAACAATCCTTTGTGATGACTAATCATTAGATGTCTTTTGTTTGCTCGCTAACATAAAAATTATTGTTCCGAGTAATACAATTGCCATTAATGCTGAACGAAGTCCCACCCCTTCTGCTATAAAACCGATGACGGGTGGCCCAACCAAAAAGCCTATAAATCCAATGCTACTCACTGCTGCTAATGCCGCGGAGGGTAGCATTGATTTTTCCTTAGATGCAAGGATATAAACAACAGGAAAAATAGAACTCACTCCTAGTCCAACTAATGCAAAGCCCACCATCACTAAAGCTGGTATAGTAGACACCAATGCTGTAATCATACCGATGGCGATTAATACTCCATTTGCTTTTAAGATTCTGCCAT
>JBDLUR010000225.1:0-8988 GCA_039805205.1 Bacteroidota bacterium | reverse complement strand
GCAGTTTATGTAGAGCCGGATTATGAGAAAAAATCTATTCAGGGGAAGGTTGATATAACAATCAAAGTTCTGGGCAGTGGGACTAAAATGCAAATTGATCTGCAGCAGCCCATGCAATTGGAGAAAGCCTATTGGGGTGATGAATCACTATCTTTTACAAGAAATGGTAATGTCTACTTTATTGATTTCCCAAAAGCGCCAGCAGTTGGTACAGAAGGAAATCTAGCTTTGAAATACAGTGGACAAGTTCAGGTTGCTGTTAGACCCCCATGGGATGGCGGTTGGATATTTGCCAAAGATAAAATGGGGCGACCTTGGATGAGCGTTGCTTGTCAGGGTTTAGGCGCAAGCGTGTGGTTTCCCTGTAAAGACCACCAAGGTGATGAACCAGAATTGGGTGCAACCTTAAAAATCAGTGCTGCAGATTCATTGGTGGCAGTCGGTAACGGCAGGTTAAAATCAAAAAAAGTTTTTGAGCCAGGTAAAACAGTTTGGGAATGGGAAGTGAAAAATCCTATCAACAATTATAACATTATTCCTTATATCGGTAAATATGTTTCATTTGAAGAAATCTACGCTGGTGAAAAAGGAAAATTAGATTGCAACTATTGGGTACTTGATTACAATTTAGACAAGGCTAAATCTCAATTTCAGCAAGTAGCTCCAATGCTAAAAGCATTCGAACATTGGTTTGGCCCTTATCCTTTTTATGAAGATGGATTCAAATTGGTTGAGTCTCCACACTTAGGCATGGAACACCAGAGTGCAGTTGCTTATGGAAATGGATTTCAGAACGGTTATAGAGGTCGTGATTTATCCGGTTCTGGCTGGGGCTTGAAATGGGATTTCATCATTATCCATGAAAGTGGACATGAATGGTTTGGCAACAACATCACTTCAAATGAAGTGGCTGACATGTGGGTGCATGAAGGATTTACTAACTACTCAGAAACCATCTTCACTACTTACCATTATGGAAAAGATGCTGGAGACGCCTATGTACAGGGAACAAGAAAATTGATTGAGAACAAATCTCCCATCATTGGTAAATATGGTGTAAATGAAGAAGGCTCAGGCGACATGTATTACAAGGGAGGAAACCTTGTTCATTTTGTCCGCCAACTGTTTGACGATGATGAAAAATTTAGAATGGCATTAAGAGAAATGAATCAGCGATTCTATCATAAAATAACTACATCTGCTGAAGTGGAAAAATTTTGGAGTGAGAAAGTCGGCAAAGATTTAACTCCACTCTTTAGCCAGTATTTGAGAGAGACTCAAGTACCTACGTTTGAATTTAAAAAAGAAGGAAACAAACTAAAATACAGATGGTCTGATTGTTTATCCAATTTTAATACCCCTGTTAGAATTGAATTAAACAATGAAAAAATTTGGGTCTATCCCACAACAACTTGGAAAGAATACAAGTCGAAAAATAAAATTGAGTCAATCAATATTGATAAAAACTTTTATGTAGGATTTACAGAATTGTTCTGATTAGTTGGGTAATTCAAGTCGGCCTGATTTGACATATCTTCTTTTCCAGTAAGGTTCATCTAGACTGCTGATCACGACTCCCATGGAGGTAGATGCATGTACAAATTTATTGTTGGCCATGTACATGCCCACATGTGAAATTCCTCTTCCTGTATTGAAGAAAACCAAATCACCCTCTTTTAATTCTTCCCTTTGAATTTCTTTGCAATAAGCAGCTTGTTCTCTTGAAGTTCGAGGAAGTTCTAGTCCGTAAGTATAATTGGTAAGTCCCCTTACAAAATTGGAACAATCAATTCCGTTCATGGTACTACCACCAATCCTGTAAGGCACTGCCCACCATTGGTGAATATATTCTACCAATTTTTTATTCGATAATTGCTCAACTTCAATGTCCAGTAAAATGGCATAGCGAAAATAACTTGGAGAGACGTATTCAATACTTTTAAAACCATCCATGAAAAGACCTTCGGTTGTACCTTCTTGGTCTTCAATCATCCCAATAGATGGGTCAATTGTATTTGTCCTTGCTGCATTATTAGGGTTGATAGTCACCTGCACTTGGTCAAAAAATACTTCATTACCCTGACCACGTTGGGTATAGGTCACTTTTTTAAAAAGTGAGCAGGATTGAACAAGCGTTGCCAGTAAAAGCATGCAGGCTATCCTTGTAAATATCTGGTATGTAGCTGGTTTTTGCATATCGGGACTGTGGAAAACCACTTCCTTTATATTGTCGTTTATTTACGAAATTTGAATTTCCTACTTATGCCAAGGTTTTCTCACTTACACGTTCATACACAATATTCGCTCCTTGACGGTGCTTCAAGCATCCCTGCGCTTTATAAAAAGGCCATGGATGATAACATGCCTGCTGTGGCCATTTCTGACCATGGTAACATGTTCGGCGTCTTCCAGTTTGTGGCTGAGGCCTACAAAAACAGGGTTGATCCGAACGACAAAAATAGTCCTTTGAAGGTAAAACCAATCGTAGGTTGTGAATTTTACATTACAGAGAACCGACACAGGAAAACATTTTCCAAGGAAGAGAAGGACCCAAGGCATCACCAAATTTTGCTGGCCAAGAATGAAATTGGCTATAAAAACCTGACCAAACTGACTTCTTTAGGCTATATCGAAGGGATGTACAGCAAATACCCTAGGATAGACAAAGAATTGATCCATAAATACCATGAAGGACTAATTGCAACTACTTGTTGCTTGGGCGCGATGGTACCCCAGACCATCATGAGAAAAGGCGAAGCTGAGGGTGAAAACGAATTCAAATGGTGGCTCAATATTTTCCAAGATGATTTCTATGTCGAGTTACAAAGACATGGTATGGAGGAGCAGGAAAAAGTGAATAAAGTCCTATTGAAATTCGCCAAAAAGTACAACGTGAAAGTCATTGCCTCTAACGACTCTCACTATGTTGACCAAAAAGATTTTAACGCACACGATATTTTACTCTGTATCAACACAGGGGAAAAAGTATCAACTCCTGCTGCAAGAGAATTCTCAGATGATGATGCCAACTTCAAGAACAGAAGATTTGCATTCCCCAATGATCAGTTTTTTTTCAAGACTACAGCAGAAATGACCGAGGCTTTTCATGATCTTCAAGAAGCCATCGATAATACCAATGAAATTGTAGACAAGGTTGAAGTATTGGATTTAAAGAAAGACATCCTTCTTCCCCACTTCCCTGTACCCAAAAATTTTAATACGCAGGATGATTATCTAGATCACCTCACCAGAGAAGGTGCTAAGAGAAGATATGAAACAATGACTGCGGAAATTGAGGAGCGAATTGCCTTTGAATTGTTCACCATAAAAACAATGGGATTCGCTGGTTACTTCTTAATTGTATCTGATTTCATCAAAGCAGGTCGTGATCTGGGTGTCTTTATTGGTCCTGGTCGTGGTTCAGCTGCAGGAAGCGTGGTTGCCTATTGCATAGGCATTACCAATATCGATCCCATCAAATACAATTTGCTATTTGAGCGTTTCTTGAATCCAGATAGAAAGTCGATGCCGGATATCGATACGGATTTTGATGATGAAGGAAGGCAGAAAGTAATTGATTATGTAGTTGATAAATACGGCAAAAACCAGGTTGCCCAAATTATTACCTATGGTACGATGGCAGCCAAGATGAGTATCAAGGATGTTGCCAGAACACTTGATTTACCCTTACCTGAATCCAATGCTTTGGCCAAATTGGTACCGGAAAAACCTGGTATTTCGCTTAAGCGTTTATTGCATGCTCCTTACAAAGGAGAAAAAAGTTTAGAGGAGAAAGAGAGTCTCAATGCAGATGATATCGAGAATGTCAAAAAACTCAGAGAGATCTATGAGGGTAAAGATATTCGAAGTGAAGTTTTGCATGAGGCAGAAATTCTTGAAGGGTCTGTCCGCAATACCGGCATACATGCCGCTGGTATCATCATTGCACCTCAGGACCTAACCGACCTCCTACCAGTTTGTGTTGCCAAAGACTCACCCATGTGGGTAACACAAATTGAAGGCAGTGTTATTGAGGATGCAGGTGTAATCAAGATGGACTTCCTTGGACTAAAGACCCTGAACATCATCAAGACTTCTCTTGAGTTGATCAAGATGAATTATGGGATTGAAATTGATATTGAAAAAATCCCTTTGGATGATGAAAAAACTTTTCATCTGTATCAAAAAGCAGAGACAATAGGCACATTCCAGTTTGAAAGTCCGGGTATGCAAAAATACCTACGCGACCTGAAACCAGATAAGTTTGAAGACCTTATTGCGATGAACGCCTTGTATCGTCCTGGCCCTCTTGAATACATACCCAACTTCATTAACAGGAAACACGGCAGAGAAGTTATCAGTTACGACTTGGAAGAAATGAAAGAATACCTGGAAGAAACCTATGGTATTACTGTTTACCAAGAGCAGGTAATGTTGCTGGCTCAAAAATTGGCGGGTTTCAGCAAAGGTGATGCCGATATTCTTCGTAAGGCAATGGGTAAGAAACAGAAGTCGGTGTTGGACAAAATGAAGGGTCAGTTCATCAGCAATGCTGGTGCAAAAGGGTTTGCTGAAGATAAACTGCAAAAAATATGGACCGACTGGGAAGCGTTTGCACAATATGCCTTTAATAAATCGCACAGTACTTGTTATGCTTTCATTGCCTATCAGACAGCCTATTTAAAATCACACTACCCTTCTGAATACATGGCTGCAGTGTTAAACCATGCCGGCTCAATCGATAAGATCACTTTCTTTATGGAGGAATGTAAACGAATGGGATTGAGTGTACTTGGTCCGGATATAAATGAATCCTTAAAGAGTTTTGCCGTCAACAAAAAAGGAGAAATCAGGATTGGTCTAGGTGGGTTAAAAGGTGTGGGAGAAGCGGCGGTAGAATCCATCATTGAAGAAAGAGAAAAAAATGGTGTTTTTGGATCGATATTTGATTTAGTCAAACGGGTTAACCAGCGGACTGTCAACAAGAAATCATTGGAAAGCTTAGCCATGTCTGGAAGCTTTGATTGCTTTCCAGAACTGCATAGAGCACAATATTTTCATATCCCGGATGGAGACACCACAAATGGCCTGGAAAAGATCATTCGTTATGGTAATATTTGGCAGAATCAATCTACCTCCAGTCAGAATACCTTGTTTGGCGACCTTAGTTTAGTACAAGAGATTCCAGCCCCAAAAATCCCAGACTGTCCAACATGGTCCCTTACAGAGTTGTTGGACAAAGAAAAAGAAGTAACGGGTATGTTCTTGAGTGGTCATCCACTTGATCACTATAAGTTTGAACTAAAACACTACAACATCACCACTATTAATGATTTTAATGAATTTAAAGAGGCGATAACAATACAAAAGAATCCAACCCAATCTTTAAAAATTTCTGGACTAGTAACAGCAGCATTCCATAAGATATCAAAGGCTGGAAAGAAGTATGGTACTATTACAATAGAAGATTTCTCCGGTAAAACAGATATTACGCTGTTTGGTGACCAATATATTCGCTTCTCCAACTACTTTACCCAGGGAACCTGCATTTTTGTGAAAGGTAGTTACGAGAAATGGGAGAGCAGAAACGAATGGAATTTCAGGGTGGGTGAAATTTGCCTGTTGGAGACCATCAAAAAGGCTTTTACCAAACAGGTTCAGCTCACCTTACAGGCAGGTGCTATTCAACCAGAACAAGTAGATTTCTTACAAAAGAACCTTAAAAAACATCCTGGCAGGGTTAGGCTGAAGGTTGTGCTAGTTGATCAGGTTGAGAAGCTCATGGTTCAGATGAAAACCACCGAAAAGGGATTTGAAATGAATGACGAAATGACTGAATTTCTTGAGATGAACCCCTTAATCGATGTTCAGGTTGACACAATTTAAAGGATTGATGACGGAATGACCAAATATTAAAAAATGGAGCTAATTTTGCAATTCACTTGATTATTCACTTTCAACAAAAATACATGGCAAAGGAATTTACAGACGGCAATTTTCAAACTGAGGTTTTAGATTCAGATAAACTATCGATGATTGATTTCTGGGCAGAGTGGTGCGGTCCTTGCCGTGCAATTGGTCCTGTTGTAGAAGAATTATCAAAAGAATTCGAAGGACGTGTTAACGTTGGTAAAGTAAACGTTGACCATAATCCACAGCTTTCTATGAATTATGGTATCACTTCTATTCCTGCGATTCTTTTCATCAAAAATGGCCAGGTGGTTGACAAACTTGTAGGTGCGCAACCAAAGCACAACTTTGTGAAGAAAATAGAATCACACATCTAAAAAACATATTTAGTACTTTTGAAACCGTCACCTAGTGGCGGTTTTTTTTATTCTAATTTCTTGCTGTGACTTACTTCGAAAAAATAAAACATTTTCTGACCCAATTCGGAATCAATACCCATCAGTTGAGAATGGGCATCAAAGGAACAATTCCATTGGTCAGTGATTACAATAAGTTCAAAAAACAGTTTGAAGCTCAAACAGATTTTAAGTCCATTGGATTCTATCCTCTATTGGCAGATAGATATGATTCAGCTGGTGTTGCTTCTGGCCATTATTTTCACCAGGACTTATATGTTGCGAGAAAAATATTTGAAGCCACTCCAAGCAGGCATGTAGATGTTGGATCAAGAATTGATGGTTTTGTAGCTCATGTTGCGAGTTTCAGAGAAATTGAAATCATTGATATCCGCCACATTGAAAGCAAAAGCAAAAACATCAAGTTTATGCAAGCCGACTTAATGGCTGAATCATTTAGCTTTCCAGAAAAAACGCCATCCCTCTCCTGCCTGCATGCCATTGAACATTTTGGGTTAGGTCGCTATGGCGACCCTATCGATTTAGATGGTCATAAAAAAGGGATTAAAAACCTTGTTAGCTGTTTAACAGACAATGGAACACTTTACCTTTCAACACCCGTTGGAAGGCCACGCATAGAATTTAATGCCCATCGTGTTTTTGACATCCATTATTTACTTGATATTTTTTCTATCCATCAATTAAAACTTAAATCATTTGCATACGTAAATGATGATGGTGAGTTAATTGAAAACGCCGATCCATACAGTGAGGCAGGCGGTAGAAATTTTAATCTTGAATATGGGTGTGGCATATTTGAATTGACAAAATCTTAGTCGACCAACAACTAACCTATGATCATTACTGAGATAAACGGCGGACTAGGTAATCAATTGTTTCAGTATGCAGCAGGACTTTCATTGTCATTCAGACATCAAACACAACTAAAAACTGCAGTACAATTCAAGCATACCGACACATCAAGAAGTCTGGGACTTTCGCATTTCAATCTCAACCTTATTGAAGCCACTCACGAAGATGTGAGCCAACTCTACTCAGGATCAGCAATACATAGGGCAATACAAGCAATACTTCCAGCTCAGTTCAAACATGTTTACAAAGAAAAACATTTTGCTTACCAATCAGGATTTGAAAAACTCGGGCCAAATGTATATCTAAAAGGCTACTGGCAATCGGAGCGTTATTTTTTACCAATTGCTAACCTTGTAAAAAATACATTTACCCTTCAACCACAATTCTACAGCAATATCCTTGCCTTAATTGAAGAGATAAACCAAACTGAAAGTGTCTCACTTCATATAAGAAAAGGAGATTATTTACTCCATCCCTATTCAGATTATTATGCATCAATTGAATCAGCTTATTACAACAATGCACTGGCTGCATTACAAGAAAATCTCTCCCATTTAAAATTATATGTCTTTACAGATGACCCAAAATGGGTAAAGGAGAATTTAGCATTACCAATAACCTATACATTAATTAGCGGAGTGCAAACAAGATCCATGTATGAGGATTTTCAAGCGATGCTTACTTGTAAATACCATATCATAGCCAACAGTAGTTTTAGTTGGTGGACAGCTTGGCTAAGTACTAGAGAAGGGAAAAAAGTTGTAGCTCCAAAAGAGTGGTTCAAAAATGGGCCTTCAGATACTGCGGATCTTATGCCAAAAACATGGTTAATCGTCTGACAAGCAACTGAAATGAAGTACATTTGATGATAGTCGACTGCTTACATGGCAACAATCAGAAAACAAAGTATTTACTCATCTCTTTTCATTTATGCCGGTTTTGCCATCGGAGCAATAAATGTGCTGTTTCTTTTCCCTAAGTTTTTTACACCAGAACAATTTGGCCTTACAAGGGTGTTAATGGACATAGCACTCATCTTCTCCACCATATGTGCGGCTGGCACATTACCTGTGGCGATGAAATTCTATCCTTTTTACAAACACCATTTACCCAAACAACAAAACGACCTATTAACATGGGTTTTTATGATAGGAGCAATCATGTGTTTGCTAGTTTATTTAGCATTCCCTTTGATTGAACCATGGGCTTTAAAAAAATTTGGCTATCGATCTCCAATTTTAGTCACTCATTTTAAGTGGGTATACCCGCTTACCATTTCACTTGTAGCAATTTCCATGCTGGAAGTATTTGCTTGGATTATTGGAAGGACGGTCATTGCTAATTTCTTAAAGGAATTCTTGTTTCGAATTCTCACCCTTTTACTCATTGGCTTTTGGGCCATAGGTTCTTTGACAGATTTTAATGTTTTCATCGGAGCATATGCATCACTGTACTTCATTCCTGTAGTAATATTGATTTGGGTTGTTTACAGGAGTGGCGAATTTAGCATCAATTTTTCTCCTAGTAAAGTCACCCACCGCTACAAAGGAATCATGCTTAAATTTGGTGGCGCTTATTTTCTGAGTGCAGTTTTAAATATTGTAGCCAAGACCAATGATACACTCATCATTGCCTCACAATCAGAAGGAGGTCTTGCAGATGCAGCCATTTTTACTATTGCTACGTACTTAATTACAGTAATGGATGTACCCCAAAGAAGTATGGTATCTGCTGCTACGCCAGAAATTGCAATAGCCTGGAAGAACAATGATTTATCAAAACTAGACCGTCTCTACAAAAAAACTGCACT
>JBDLUR010000224.1:0-8556 GCA_039805205.1 Bacteroidota bacterium | reverse complement strand
GTATCGCTCTACTCAACCAAGCGCGATGAATTTCAATCACGTATTTTTAAAACAATCGAAACCGATTTTAAACAGCGTGGTCTTATTCTTGAAAATTTGCTCGTCAGAAATATTACCTTACCCGCTTCTGTAAAATCCACCATTGAGCAAAAAATCAATGCAGAGCAAGAGGCGCAAAAAATGCAATTTGTGTTGCAAAAAGAAAAGCAGGAGGCAGAGCGTAAAAGGGTAGAAGCACAGGGTATTTCTGATTACCAGCGCATTATCAATGAAAGTTTAAGTGATAGGCAGCTGCAATACGAACAAATTCAAGCGATGAAGGAATTGGCTAAATCTGCAAATTCTAAAATTATTGTAATGCCATCTAAAGGGGCTCCTTTGATTCTCGATGCCAAATAAATGAACTACTTTTTAGAGATGATTTTTCCAGAGTTTCTTGAAGAGTCTGAATAGGAAAAATGAACTACCTGCAAGCCAAATATAGAATAGGGTAGTCCCTATTTTGTGGGTGCCATCAATAATGGCAAGCTCAAATCTTAATCCAGCCACAGCATTAATCATAAGCCAGAACAAGGCTGTAAAAAGTGAAGTCATGATGCGCTGCATAAATTCTCTTACAACTGGATCCATATGCTAAAAACAACTTGAATGAAAATTAGTTCTCTGATGGCAAATTATGTTTTTTATTAACCCAAATTCAGTTTGGTTAATTTTACAGCAATGCGCCTCTCAAAGCTTAACGACAACCTTAATTTTTTGTCTAAGCTCAGTCTTTTAAAATGTGTAAATGCCCTTAAGATTTATACCTCTTTTATGCTGAGCAGATGGATGAGTAGGCCTATCCTGTGGGGCTTGCCTGTTGCTTTGGCTGTTGAACCTACTACAGCTTGCAATTTGGGTTGTCCGGAATGTCCAAGTGGACTAAAATCGTTTACAAGGCCAACTGGTAAAATTGAGGTAGAAAAATTCCAACAGTACATCGACCAACTCAGTAAACATCTTGCCTATCTCAATTTCTACTTTCAGGGCGAACCTTATTTGAACAAAGGTTTTCTTGAAATGGTAGCTTATGCATCTCGTTTAGGGATCTATACTTCTACTTCTACTAATGCCCATTTTTTATCAGATGAAAATGCCAGGAAAACGATTGAAAGTGGTTTAGATAGGTTGATTATCTCCATAGATGGCGTAACTCAAGCTTCCTATGAGCAATACAGAATGGGAGGTGAATTGGAGAAAGTGATTGAAGGGACAAAGCGTATTTTGTATTGGCGTGAAAAATTAAATAGTAAAACACCTTATGTCGTTTTCCAGTTTTTAGTAGTCCGACACAATGAACTGGAAATTGAGGCAGTTAAAAAATTAGCAAATACCATTGGCGTGGATGATGTATGGCTGAAAACTGCTCAGGTCAATGATTATATCCATGATCCTAATCAATTGATTCCTCTACAAAACAAATACAGTAGGTATACAGTAAATGAAGAGGGAGCAACCATCCCCAAAAATAAACTGGCCAATCATTGTTGGAAAATGTGGCACAGCAATGTGGTTACTTGGGATGGCAAGGTCTTGCCTTGTTGTTTTGATAAAGATGCACAACATCAGTTGGGTAACCTCAACGAAGATTTCATGGCTAATGTGTGGGAAGGTAAAAACTACCATGAATTCAGGAAAGAATTGATGCGGAGCAGAAAAAATATTGATATTTGCTCAAACTGTAGTGAAGGAACTAAAGTCTGGACCTAATTTATAAGCATGACCCAATTCAATAATAGAATTAGACAGGTTGTATTGCTACTGGTAATTGGATTTTTTGCATTTCTGATTATCAAAGAGCTATATGTTTTTTTACCCGGACTCATGGGTTCGCTAACTTTTTACATTTTGGGAAGAGAGCGTTATTTCAGTCTGACTGAAAAAAAAGGCTGGAAGCCCTCTTTAACTGCGCTTTCTTTTATCCTGATTTTTTTACTAGTCATCGCTGCTCCATTGTATTACACCATCATTTTGGTTTCTCCCAAGATCACTGAAGTGTTTTCCCATGCTGATGAATTAAAAGTAGGAGTTCAAGCATTGTCTGATAAAGTAAAACAGTTAACAGGAGAAGAATTGTTATCAGAAAAAAATTTACAGTCGCTTGAATCTAATCTTGCCAATTTCATACCGACTTTCCTCAATAGCTCGGCGACTATTCTAGGCAATATGTTGGTGATGTTTTTTGTACTCTTCTTTATGTTTACTGGTGGAAGAGCCATGGAAGATACAGTGAGGCAGTTTATTCCTTTACATCAAGACAGTGTGAGTGCCTTAGCACAGGAAACAAAACACATGGTTAAGGCCAATGCAATAGGAATTCCATTGATTTCAATTGTACAGGGAATTGCTGCATGGTTGGGCTATTTGATATTTGGTTTGAATGATGCCTTGATGTGGGGATTTCTGACTGGTGTTTTTGCGTTTTTCCCTATTGTGGGAACCATGATGATTTGGGTTCCGTTGGTAATCTATCTCTTTTCTCAAGGACTGACTGGTCCGGGTAGCGGATTACTGATTTATAGTCTAGTTGTCACTGGCAACGTTGACTACCTTGCAAGAGTAAGCTTAATGAAGAAGATTGGAAATGTGCATCCATTGATTACTGTATTTGGTGTTATCGTAGGCTTACAACTTTTTGGTTTCATGGGCTTTATATTTGGGCCGCTTGTATTTAGCTATGTCATCATACTCATTAAGATCTATGCTCATGAATTTGTTGATCCCAATAGAAAAACAATCTAATTGCTCTTATGGGAATTGAAAAAGACATTAACCAGCAGCATTTTCAAAGTGAAGGGCAGAAGGCCATGATCAACTTGATTTATACCTATAATTGGGTCACTGAACGTTTACGGACTTTTCTTGCCGAAGAAGATATAACCATGCAGCAGTTCAATATCCTTAGGATCCTTCGTGGTAGTGATCCCAAGCCTTTATCAACATTAACTATTCGTGAAAGGATGTTGGATAAAATGAGCGATACCAGTCGCATTGTCGACAGACTCATCCTCAAGGGCTGGGCAGAAAAGCAAATGTGTACATCAGATAAGCGCCTAGTAGATGTTTTTATCACCAAAGAAGGCAAAAAGCTTTTGGAAAGAATTGATAAAAAATCAGAAGCAATGAATGCTACTACTGCGGCTTTATCAGATACTGAGTTAGAACAGCTAAACCAGTTGCTTGATAAGATAAGAACCCTTGGTGAAAAATAGGGTTCGCTTTACTTCCCCTCTAGCTTATTTACATAATCAAGCGAGCCAAGCCTAACGCGCAAGGGCAAACCTGTTTTCTTTTCCAACAGCCATTCCTGTTTACACATAAAACCCTGATTCATGCTGATAAAATTAGGAGCGATGGCTGCTGTTTTCTTGGTGTTATTCAAATCATAGTGTTTAGGAATAAAAATAAAAGGCTGTGTAGACGGCGCTTTTTCTTGTCCGTTTACTATTCCTGAAAACAGTATGCCAATGGTAAAAATGAAAGCTTTCACTGCTCGCTTATTTGTTTGTAAATTTACAGCATAATCTAGATTCCATTAGGACTATTCTCGACCATGGCACTTTATCAAGGATTACAACAAAGGCTTCAACAAAAACTATCACCACAACAGATTCAACTGATGAAGCTGTTGCAAGTGCCCACGTTGTTACTAGAAGAGCGTATTAAAGAGGAAATGGAAGATAATCCAGCATTGGAGTTAGGGCAAGACGACTTTGAAGAAAAGGATCCCTTAAATAACGATGAACAAGATTCAGAGCAATTAACGGATACTGAAAATTCGGACGAAGATCTGATATTCAATGACTATGGCGATGACGATGATATTGCAGAGTATAAATTAAAAGAAGATCCGGTTCCAGAACTCCAAGGTAGCGGCAATATCCCCCATCCTACTACCAGTTCATTGCATGAATTGTTATCTGAACAGCTGCGTTTACTTAACCTGGAAGATGTTGAAGCGAAAATTGCTGAACAGGTAATTGGAAGTATTGACGATGACGGCTATTTGCGTAGAGATACCAATTCAATTTTAGACGATCTCGCATTTAAGCAGAATATAGTAGTGGAGCAAGAGCAAGTAGAAGCCTTGATTTTGAAAATTCAACATTTTGATCCTGCGGGAATTGCAGCAAGGGATGTACAAGAATGTTTGCTTCTTCAATTAAGAAGAAAAAGTTTACACAGTAGCCACCCTGCTGTGAAACATGCCTTGCGTATTGTTGAATTTCATTTTGATGAGTTTACAAAAAGGCATTTTGAAAAAATTAGTAAGTCGCTTGACATCAACGAAGATCAACTCAAGGACGCTATTGCTGAAATAAGGAGGTTGAATCCAAGGCCTGGCGGACAAGTAGGCACAATCAACAAAGCTGAACAATATATTGTTCCAGATTTTTTGGTCTATAACAACAATGGCGAGCCAGAACTTACGCTTAATCAACGAAATGCTCCTGATCTCCGCATCAGTGATGATTATAGAAGCATGTTGCGTGATTATGAGAAAGGTAGTAAAACCGATAAGCGTCAGAAAGAAGCAGTTGTTTTTATCAAGCAAAAGATTGATGCTGCAAAATGGTTCATTGATGCCATTAAACAACGCCAGCATACGTTAATCATAACTATGCAGGCCATCATCAATCACCAGAGGAACTTCTTTTTAAGTGGTGATGAAACAGCAATGCGACCTATGATCTTGAAAGACATAGCAGAAAAAACAGGGTTAGATATTTCTACAATTAGTAGAGTAGCCAATAGCAAATTTGTGCAAACTGAATTTGGCAGCTTTAGACTAAAGTATTTTTTCAGTGAATCTTTGAGTACTGAAAGTGGTGAAGAAGTTTCTACACTGGAAGTGAAAAATATATTGCAGCAGATTATAGAAAGTGAGGACAAAAGAAATCCGCATAGTGATGATATATTAACAGAGCTCTTAAAAAACAAAGGGTATAATATTGCCAGAAGGACGGTTGCCAAGTACAGAGAACTTCTTAATGTGCCTGTAGCGCGACTCCGTAAAGAACTTTAATATGGAACAAACCGAAAATCATATCGTTTATCCTAAGTGGATCAGCGTTTTAGCTAAGATTGTCTCTTATGTTTTTCATCCACTTTTTGTAGGAGTGATGATGGCTGGATATTTGATTTTTGTTCATCCCTACTTTTTTGTTGGCTTTTCCGAGAAACAAAAAATGCTAAAGCTGCTTGCTGTCATTAACAACAATGTATTCTTCCCTTTGATTGTAGTTGTACTTCTTCGCGCTTTAGGATTTAATAAATCACTTTTGCTCCAAACACAAAAAGAGAGAATTGTGCCTTATCTGGCGAGTATCACTTTCTTTTTTTGGTCCTATTATGTGTTTAAAAATCAGCCTGAAGTGCCTAGGGTTTTGGTCTATATGTGCCGTGGAATGTTTATATCTGCAGCAGTCGCTCTGGTATTGAATAACAACTACAAAATCAGTATGCATGCAATTGGCGTTGGGGGGTTAATGGGACTCATGACAGTCATTCTGTTCAATGGTAACCTTGATTCAGGATTACCAATGATGCTATCGCTTTTGGTTACTGGTGCGGTAATGACCGCAAGAAAAATTGTTTCTGATCATCATTGGTTTGATATCATCACAGGTTTCTTACTGGGATTTGCTACTCAGCTAATTGCCTTATGGGTCTAAAAAAAGAGACCCAGCCTGGAAAGGCCGGGTCGGATTAACCATTCTAAGATCCCATTTTAACCATTTAAAAATTTCGATGCGTTCAAATATTTTTGATCAGGATAATAGGCAAAAACACAGTTGCCTTCCTTGATGGACTCTATAATTTTTCGGTTCAATCCTTGTGGAAGTGATGGGCAGCCAAAACTTCTTCCCAGGTATCCCTTTATCTTAATCATTTGCTCACTAGCATAATCAGCACCATGTATAACAATAGCACGACGCTTGGCTTTGTCATTGAAGCCATATTCAACTCCCTCTAGTGCTAAAGAATAACCATTGCTGCCTTGATACGGCTTTTCTGTAATGTAAAACCCTATGCTACTTTGGTGTGAATTCAGTTGATTGGAAAATTTTTTGGCGTATTCTTCGCCTGTATTTCTTCCGTGTGCAACTACACTATTGAACAAAAGTTGCTTTGATTTTAAATCAATAACGAACAATCGTTTTTCTTTCGAAGATCTGGTATAGTCGATGATGGTTAGGATGCTATCCTTACTCAGTCTTTGCTGTGCGTTCAATTTATTGAAGCCCATCATTGCGAGAGAAAGAATTTTTTCAGAAATACTGACTCCAGCTCGACTTAAATTTTCGTGTAAGCCGTCTATGAATCCGTTGTTGATTGATGTTGAATTTGTTATCGAACCGCTATTATTAGCAATCGAATAAGAACCTGAATGGCTCTTGAAGGAAAAAACTCCCACTGTACAAATAAGCAGGATTAAACCTGCAACAAAAGTCTTCATTGGATAGGATTTGCTTTCACGCATACATGAAACGCATTTAAAGGGTGGATTATTGCCTGTAAATTGCAACTTTTTAATGGCTATGATGTTAAACGAATTGTGAAACATTACGCTATCGCAGAAATTCAGGGGTGGTCAAGGATTTACAGAGCAAATTTTGTGAATTCTTTAAGTGGTTTTAAACCCGTCAGCCTGATTGCCACTGTAAATAAAGCTGGTCAACCTAACCTTGCCATATTTAGCAATATTGTCCACTTAGGAGCTGACCCTGCGTTAATTGGCTTCATCAACAGGCCAAAAGAAGCAGCTCCCCATACCATCAGAAATATTGAGGAAACTGGTGTTTATACCATAAATCATATTCTACCTGCATTTGTAGAAAAGGCCCACCAGACCAGTGCAAAATATGCTGACGATATTAATGAATTTGATAAAGTTGGATTAACAGCTACTCATAAGGATGGCTTTGTAGTTCCCTACGTAGCAGAAAGTCATGTTCAAATGGCATTGTCTCTGTCGGAAATCATTCCATTGAGTAATGGAACATTTTTGGTGGTAGGCGCTTTAGAGCATGCCTACGTAAATGAGGAATCCGTTGCCAATGATGGGTTTATTGAATTAGCCAAAGAGGGATCCATTGTTAGTTCAGGTTTGGATGCTTATTATACTACCACCCCTTTACAACGGTTTACCTACGCGAAGGCTGATCAGCCGCTTACAGAAATTACTTTCTAGCCTTAAGGAATGAATTAAATGGATATACTGGCTGAGCAGCTAGCGTTCGGCTTTATAATCGACTACGAATACTTTGTCCATATGTGGACCAAGAATTTTCTGAAAATCTAAATGTGCTTGGTGCTTTTGATAAATCACATCTCTATCGTGTTTATTGTCAAAAGTCAGAATGAAGCAATGCGTAAATCCTTGATGCCAGTTTTCGGGACTATCATTTAATCCCCATTCAAATTTCTTGATTACTGAAATTTTATCTTTTAAACCCACAAATGCGCGAACAACAGAATCAACAGAAGATGCTGAACTTGTTTCCTTAAACTTAAAAATCACAACGTGTTGTAATGGGCCCTCTTGTGACTTGTTTTGGGCAAAAGCAAAATGAACACTAAAAACAAAAAGTAGAGCAAGTATTTTTTTCATGTTGTGCTGTTTAAATAAGTTGAATTGTTGTTAAAGCATGTCGATTGGGTCATCAACAATTCTGAAATTTTCATTAAGATTGTTCAGGATATGAAGATCAGTTTCCGACAGTTCAAAGTTGAAGATATCAAAGTTCTCTTTGATTCTAACTGGATTTTCTGATTTAGGTATGGTGGAGATTTCTTGTTGTACCGCCCAACGTAAAATGATTTGTGCTGGCGTCTTCCCGTATTTCTTGGCCACATCAACTATCCTTGAATCATCATGTTTTTGTCCTCGCATTAAAGGTGTATAACATTGCAGGCAAATGTCATGTTTCTGACAATAGTCAAGTTCGGCCGTAAGGTTCAAAAAGGGATTGAATTCAATTTGGTTAACTGTTGGGGTATAGCTACTGTATGTTTCCAATTCTTGCAGAAAGGGTAAAAGATAGTTGCCTGTGCCAATAGCGCCAACTCTTTGATCAACATATAATTTTTCCAATGCTTTCCAGGTTGCTTCTCTCTTGCCTTTGATGGGCCAGTGAATCAAAAGGAGATCCACTTTTTCAACCCCAAGATCCTTCAAGCTTTGCTCGTAGGAACGAATTGTTTCATCATAACCCTGATTGCAATTATCAATTTTTGTAGTGATGAAAATTTCATCTCTAGGTATCCCACTTCTTCGAATTCCTTCACCTACTTCCTTTTCATTTTGGTACATCTGAGCTCCATCAATCAAACGATAGCCAGTCTCTAAAGCTACATGAACAGCATTGGTTACTACCTCGCCAAACATGTTGTAAGTACCCAAGCCTAACAATGGCATGGAATTGCCATTGTTAAGCTGTGTGTACAATTGGTTGTTTTGGTTGATTACCATGATGTTAATCCTAATAGTTTTTCACCTAACGGGGTCAGCTT
>JBDLUR010000223.1:0-3232 GCA_039805205.1 Bacteroidota bacterium | reverse complement strand
GGAAGTTCAAGCCAGACATTGCGTTGAGCAACGGATTCCGTTTTTGTCCGCCTTTAGTACCAGATACAAAAACTGGTGAAGCTGAAATTACAGTCGACTACCTCTGGAGTATGTTACCTGTTGATAGTGAAGCAAAAACAGGAAAAATCACAGGTAAGCAATTATTGGGCTGGATGGAAAAAGAGTTACAAAATGCATTTGCAAAAGATCCAGGTAAAAGATTTGGTGGATGGGTAGTTCGCTTCAAAGGAATGGAAGTCAATTTTACCATCAACAAAGAAGCAGGAAAAAGAGTAAACTGGATCAAGGTTGGAGATAAACCTCTTGATCTTGAAAAAACATACAGTTTTGTAGCCTGTGAAAGAGAAGGAGATCCTGACACTACTATTTGCCGCGTTGAAAATGTTAGCGAACCAAAACGTCTTGGTTTCACACTTCACAGTGTTATTGAAGAATATTTAAAACTGCATTCACCTATTGCCCCTAAATTGGAAGGCAGATGTACAGCAACAGATGCTCCAAATACATTGCTCACACAGCTAATGGGATTTGGTTATGAATTCCGTTAATAAAATTGGCTGAAGAACAATAAGTGCTTAATTAAAAATGCGTAAGAAATAAAGAATTCACAAGTAAATAATTAAGTGTGAATAGTAATCAAATCTGATTGAAAATACGCAAAGATGAAAAACTGATAAGGGATACAAAAAGCTCCCTAAACAAAAAACCCTTATGAAATTCATAAGGGTTTTTTGTTTGTTTGCTCAATAACTATTTAGTGTGGAATCTTTTCTCTTATTTTTCCATAAACCCATGTTCCTGCAATAGCCATTAAGATGGTCACAGAAATGGCTGCAGCGCCATAACCCAGTTGTGCGAATAAAGGACCTGGACAAGCACCAGTCATTGCCCAACCAAATCCAAATAACAAACCTCCATAGATTTGCCCTTTGTTAAATGTTTTGTTAGGGAGTAAAATCTCTTCACCATTAATGGTCTTGATTTTAAACTTCTTGATAATAAAAACAGAAATTGCACCAACCACAACAGCAGAGCCAATCACACCAAACATGTGAAAACTCTGTAACCTGAACATCTCTTGTATTCTGTACCAAGAAACCACTTCTGATTTAATCAAAACGATTCCAAAAAGCAATCCAAAAACAAGGTATTTTAAATTGTGCCAAGCTGGAGTTTGTACATTCTCTTCATTCACGCACATCGCATCAAGCGACCTTACTTCAAAATCAGTATTGTTATCTTTTGTATTGTTTTGCATGTTCATTGTTTAAAGGGATAAAATAAATGGAAGAATCAAGTTGGCCATTATGAAACCACCAGCCATAAATGAAATGGTTGCAATCAGGGATGGTAATTGAAGATTAGATAATCCCATGATAGCATGTCCAGATGTACATCCACCAGCATAACGAGTTCCAAATCCTACCAAAAATCCACCAAAAACCATCATGATCAGACCCCTTGTTGTTCCTAAAGAATTCCAACTGAACAACTGTTCTGGAACCAAACCATCAATTGCTGTAATACCGTAGCCAGATAACTCTTCCACTAAACTTGGATCTACAACAATTGGCTGTTCCGTTTTTAGAAACATGGCAGTCAATATACCACCAAGAAAAATTCCAAACACAAAAAACAAGTTCCATAATTCTTTCTTCCAGTCATATTGAAAGAAAGGGATCTTCGCTGGCATACAAGCAGCACATACATGGCGCAAAGAAGAAGAGATACCAAAAGTCTTGTTGCCAAAGATGAGTAAAGTAGGAACCATCAAACCAATGATTGGTCCTGCTACATACCATGGCCAGGGCTGTTTAATCAATTCAATAAATGACATGTTTAAAATTTATGTTTATAATTTTTAGGGAAGTACAAAAATGCGTGTTTGAAATACATTAAAGTGTGATTTTTGTCACACTACTTTATGGGTATGACACCCTTACCCTTTCCAATGAATATTATTTCTTTCGACAACAACCGTGCCGTTGTTCTCTAACTTCTTTAAAAGTCGTGATACAACCTCTCTAGATGAATTGATATCGTTTGCTATTTGCTGATGGGTAAGATTTAAATTAGGTCCCAATACATCAGCCTGTCTTTTTAAATACCACTCTAAACGTTGATCCATGTTTTTGAATGCTATCTGATCAATCACATTCAAGACTTCCTCAAATCTTGTTCTGTAGGTTTCAATTACAAAATGATACCAAGATGGATAATTTTTCATGAGGTTATCCATGTGCTGTATAGGTATCATCACCACTTCCGTTTCTTCTACAGCTACGGCCATTATTGAGCTCGACTGACTTCTTGCCATGCACAACATACTCAAGGCGCAGGCATTTCCAGGTTCTAAATAATACATGAAAAATTCTTCTCCTTCATCACCTTCTCTAAACAACTTCACTCTTCCTCTAACTACAAGCATCGCATATTTAAAGAACTGACCAGGGCGCATCAACACATCTCCTTGATTGAATGTTTTTGTCTCTGCTTCTTCACTGATAAATGAAGCAAGCTCCTGATCAAATAAAGGAAATTGTTTAATGAGTTCTTGAGGCTCTAAGGAAAACATAAGGCGTTAACTATTTACTACAAGATAAATCATCTGCCCATGTAAACCATGAGTATCTGCACATCACTTGGATTAATACCAGAAATACGTGAAGCCTGACCTAGTGTGCGTGGTTGTATTTTTTTTAATTTTTCTTTTGCTTCATTACCAATTGCCTGAACACGATCAAAATCAAATGTTGCAGGAATTTCTAATCCTTCCATTTGTGTCATACGCTCTACCATCTCTTTCTCTTTCTCTATGTACACATCATATTTCATTTGAATCTCCGCTTGCTCAATGACAAGATCATTGTACAATTCAAATTCTTTTTTCAATGCTGGATGATGTTCAATCATTTGCTTTGCACCAACACCTGGTCTCAATACCAACTGTGAAAGCTTTTGTTTTTGCTGCATCGGCGATGATCCAATCGATTCAAATAAACCATTCATGGATGTTGGTTCAATAGAAATCTCATTGAACTTTTTAATTACATCAGCAACCTCCTGATTCTTTTGCATCATCTGCTCATAGCGCTCAGTAGTCGCCAATCCCAACTCATAACCAATTCCGGTCAACCTCAAATCTGCATTATCCTGACGCAATAAAGTCCTGAACTCCGCCCTAGACGTAAACATCCTATAAGGCTCTTCT
>JBDLUR010000222.1:0-3655 GCA_039805205.1 Bacteroidota bacterium | reverse complement strand
TTGGTGTATCCTGAATACCATCATCGCCACATTGTTTATCTCCCCATAGGTGTTGTAGACCCAACCAATGTCCCACTTCATGGGTCATTGTCCTTCCTTTATGGAATGGCACGTTTACCTTACCTAGGGTTCCAAATGCGTCATATCGAACAACCACACCATCTTTTGTTGGATCAGATCCAGGAAGCGAAGCATAACCAGTTAAACCTGGTACTGTATTACAAACCCAAACATTCAAATAACTTTTTGCATCCCATGCTTCATCACCACCAAATGCGGCCGACTTAATTTTATCGTCATCAGACCACATCATTCTTGAACTCTTCTTGCGGATGATACCAGATGTTGCTCTTCCATTGGGATCGGTCTTGGCCAATTCAAATCTGATATTGGCATTCCCTGATAGTTTTGCAAAAACTGAAGGCACCTTAGAAAAATCTGAGTTGCTTCTGCTGAAATCAGCATTGATTGCATCTATCTGAGATTTGATCTGCTCTTCGCTGATGTTTTCGTATGAATTGTTGTAGAGAACATGCACCACCACAGGAATCACAATTGTCTGTTCACTTAAACTAGTTCCTGGTACAATTGCATTAGCCTGCTGAGTGGCAGCCTGTAAAGATATATCGGTTGTCCCTGTACAATTTTTTTGTGCAGCAACACCGTAAGATGTTATTAAAAATATGAATAAGATGTAAAGCCTCATTTTCGATTATTGGAATGAGGTCTTCAGTAGGGGATTGAATTATACGGCTTTCGTAGGGTTGGAAGATTCTGCAATTGCTTGATTGCAAACGGAATGTAAATATTACGTTAAAACTTGAAAATTGCAAGTAAAAAGCGGAATTTTGAAGAAGAAAATGACAAACAGTTCAAACCCTTGTTGAGCTTTATCATTTGAAAATCATCTAATTATGAACTCACTATTGAAATATTTCGGACTTAGAATAATCCTTTTTAGCTGTGTAATTCTCCTTTGGGGTGTTGCCTGTAATGATAAAGAAGCTGCTATATCGACTGAAAATGAGTCCGTTAGCACCATACCTACCCCAACTTCAATTGGATATACTGTACTTAAATCAATAACACATGATACCGCTGCCTTCACTCAAGGTTTAGAAGTTTATAACGGTGCTTTATTGGAAAGTACGGGACTAGTGGGACAATCAACTTTAAGGAAATTGAATACAACTAGTGGCAAGATTGAAAAAGAACAGTCTCTTTCTAGTGAAATATTTGCAGAAGGGCTTACCGTATTAAACGATACTCTTTACCAATTGAGCTGGCAAAACAAATTGGTATTTATGTATGATGCTAAAACCTTTAAGCAATTAGGCACTTTGCCCTGGAGTGGCGAAGGATGGGGCATTACCAACAATGGTACTGAGCTCATCATCAGTGAAGGTTCAGATAAGCTCTATTTTGTACAGCCGGGTACTTTAAAGTTGAATAAAGTTTTGAGCATTAGAGATAACTATGGTGCGGTCAATAACCTCAATGAATTGGAAATGGTAGATGGCTTTATCTATGCTAACAGATGGCAATACGACTATATCCTAAAGATTGATCCTTCATCTGGTTTGGTTGTAAGCATCATCAACATGCAAGATATCCTCCAAAAACATACCAAAACAGATCTTTCTTACCTTAAAACTAGAGGGAACACACCTACTGAAGCTGGCGCTGTGTTAAACGGGATAGCCTATGATAAATCGAGAAACATTTTCTACATCACTGGTAAGCTCTGGCCTGAAATATTTGAGGTCAAGCTCAATTAAGCATTAGCGTATTTAATCTGGGGAATTTTATCGGTATAGTTAATAAAATTTTTTAATTTTATAACTCAACCCTTTTTGCTTGACCCTAATCCTCAACAAATGATAGACGCATTTGAGAAAGTACCTATAGTTATCCACGCCAACAATAAGCAAGCCTCTAAAGAAATTGCACAAGAAATAGCCGATCTAATCAGATCAAAAGCTAAAGAAGGAAAAACCTGTGTATTGGGTTTGGCAACAGGCTCCACTCCTAGAACACTCTATGCTGAATTGGTCAGGCTACACCGAGAAGAAGGGCTAAGTTTTAGAAATGTTATCTCTTTTAACCTAGACGAATATTTTCCCATGAAGCCTGATGCTCCTCAAAGCTATCATGGATTCATGCATAACTGCCTTTTTTCACACGTCGATATCGATCCTCAAAATATTCATATTCCCGATGGCACCATCGCGAAGCAGGATATCAACCAATACGCAAAAGCTTACGAAAAAGCCATTGATGATGCCGGTGGAATTGACATCCAAATTCTAGGAATAGGCCTCAATGGACATATTGGTTTCAATGAACCGGGAACCAGTAGGAATTCAATTACAAGGATTGCCGCATTAGAAAATAGTACCCGCTTAGCCAATGCTTATGAGTTTGAAAATATAGCCCAAGTACCTCGACTATCACTTACAATGGGTATATCTAGTATATTGAAAGCCAAGAAGATAGCACTACTTGCATTTGGTGCAAATAAGGCTAATATTGTGGCAAAATCAATCGAAGGTCAGATCTCCGATCAGATACCTGCCACCTTTTTACAAGAGCACTCCAATGCTATTTTTCACCTCGACGAAGCATCAGCACAGGAGCTTACTCGCTTCAAATCACCATGGCTAACTGGTGAAATTGAATGGACAGAAAAAACAATCAGGAAGGCTGTTTGCAGCATGGCGATGGAACTTAAGAAGCCGTTGTTGATGTTAACAAGAGACGACTACTTCTCTCATGGACTTGCCTCTTTACTAGAAAAACACGGTCCGCTTGCCGAAGTCAACCTTCGTGTATTTAACGGTCTCAGGGATACCATCACTGGCTGGCCAGGTGGCAAGCCTACCGAAGATGTCCCACGTCATCCAGAAAGAAGGTATCCTGAAAAGAAACGCATCATCATCTTCTCCCCTCATCCTGATGATGATATCATCTCTATGGGTGGCACCTTCATGCGTTTAGTCCAACAAGGTCATGAAGTCCATGTAGCTTATCAGACTTCCGGAAATATTGCCGTAAGCGATGAGTTTGTAATGCGACAAATAGATTTTGCAGTGCAGTTCGATAGCTATTTTGAAATTGATAAAAGCCGGGCTGGTGACATCTGGAAAAATGCTGAGGCATTTATCAAGACCAAAACACCTCATCAAAAAGATACCACTGAAATTAGAAGTATAAAGGGAATGATCAGGAGGACAGAAGCCAGGGCTACTTGCCGCTATGCAGGCGTTAAAGATGAGCACATCCATTTCATGAACCTTCCGTTCTATGAAACAGGACTTATCCAAAAAAATCCTCCCACAGATGCCGACATGCAATTGCATATCGATCTTATCAAAAAAGTTAAACCCCATCAAATTTTTGCAGCAGGTGATTTTGCCGATCCACACGGAACGCACAAAGTTTGTTTTGATGTGATGATGGCTGCATTGAAGAAATTAAAGTTTGACGAAGATTTATCCATTGCCGACTGCAACCTTTGGTTGTATCGTGGTGCTTGGGCAGAATGGGATATATGGGATATTGACATGTCGATTCCAATGAGTCCGGATCAAGTTTTGCAAAAGCGAAACGGCATCTTTATTCACCAATCGCAAAAAGATGGTGTTGTATTTCAGGG